>JBQGEO010000170.1:0-2802 GCA_052039655.1 Pararcticibacter sp. | reverse complement strand
GTACCTCATAAAGATCCAATTCTCTTTATTTACAACTTACCTGCTTCTAATCGGTAATTTTTCTTTTTCAAACATTAAAATAAGCCTGATTTTTAAGCGTTAAATATCCTATCTTTGCGGCTTTAAAATCTCATTCAATGAACCATCCTGTTAAGATTAAAAATGCTTTAATTTCAGTGTATTACAAAGACGGCCTGGAGCCGTTAATCAAACAACTAAACGACCTGGGTGTCACTTTTTACTCTACAGGAGGTACAGAAAAATTTATCCGTGAGCTTGGGTGTGATGTAATACCAGTCGAAGACCTGACAAGCTATCCTTCCATTTTAGGAGGACGCGTAAAGACCCTGCATCCTAAGGTTTTTGGAGGGATTCTCTCCAGAAGAGGCCTCAACGAGGACAAAGAGCAAATTACTCAATACGAGATTCCTGAGATTGACCTTGTTATAGTAGATCTTTATCCATTCGAAGAAACTGTAAAAGCGGCTCTTCCTGAAGAAGAAATTATTGAAAAGATTGATATTGGGGGGATTTCCCTGATCCGCGCAGCAGCCAAGAATTTCAATGACGTCGTGATCATAGCGTCCAAGAACGACTACAGCAAACTTTATGACATTCTGCAGGAACATGAAGGCCAGACATTATTGTCTCACCGTCGTGAATTTGCAAAAAAAGCTTTCAATACTTCTTCACATTACGATACCGCTATATTTAACTACTTTAATCAGACGGAGCCTCTCCAGGTTTTCAAACAAAGCGAACTACAAGCCAAAACACTTCGTTATGGAGAAAACCCTCATCAGAAAGGTTATTTCTATGGCGATCTGGAAGCAATGTTCACTCAACTGAACGGAAAAGAGCTTTCTTATAACAATCTGGTTGATATTGATGCTGCTGTAGCGCTAATTGATGAGTTCACCGAACCGACTTTTGCGATCTTAAAGCATACCAATGCCTGTGGCGTAGCAACAAGGGAAAACCTTCTCCCAGCATGGAAAGATGCTCTGGCATGCGATCCTGTTTCAGCATTTGGAGGTGTGATCATTTGCAATGGAGAAGTGAATGGAGAAACTGCTTCAGAGATCAACAAACTATTTTTTGAAGTTCTCATCGCTCCTTCATTTAGCGAAGAGGCCCTGAAGGTGCTTATTGAAAAGAAAAACCGGATCCTTCTTCAAAGAAAAGAAGTGAAACTGCCGGGCAAACTCTTCAAGACTCTCCTTAACGGAGTTATTGAACAGGACAAGGACAGTACAATTGAAGGCCCTGATCAGATGAACCCGGTAACCGACCGGAAGCCTTCATCTGAAGAACTCAAGGATCTGTTCTTTGCCAATAAGCTTGTAAAACATACTAAATCCAACACCATCGTTCTTGCGAAAAACGGGCAGCTCATTGCAAGCGGAGTGGGCCAGACCTCACGGGTTGATGCCCTTAAGCAGGCGCTCGAGAAAGCTGCATCCTTTGGTTTCGATGTGAAAGGTTCCGTAATGGCTTCTGACGCCTTCTTCCCCTTCCCCGACTGTGTAGAAATTGCATCGGATGCAGGGATTACAGCAGTCCTGCAACCTGGCGGTTCGATAAAAGATCAGCTGTCAGTGGACATGGCAAATCAGAAAGGCATATCCATGGTAATGACGGGCGTCAGACATTTTAAGCATTAGGATTAATACTTGTCGCAAATGTCCCTGGGCGATCTCTTATTTAAAAAAAAGAATATAACTTTGCATACTTTTAATTTTTAACTATTTCCCTGATGGGTTTATTTAACTGGTTTACACAAGAGATTGCAATAGATCTGGGTACTGCAAATACCCTCATTATACATAATGATAAAGTAGTGGTGGACGAACCTTCTATAGTTGCCTTTGACCGTACAACGAATAAGGTGATTGCCATTGGAAGGCAGGCGATGCAGATGGAAGGAAAGACGCACGAAAATATCCGGACAGTACGTCCATTGAAAGACGGTGTTATCGCCGATTTTAATGCTGCCGAACACATGATCAGGGGAATGATCAAAATGATCAACAACGGAAAAGGGTGGTTCTTCCCTTCCCTGAGAATGGTGATTTGTATTCCTTCAGGAATTACTGAAGTAGAAAAACGTGCGGTTAGGGACTCTGCTGAAATAGCAGGGGCAAAAGAAGTTTACCTGATCCATGAGCCGATGGCCGCTGCTGTCGGTATCGGAATCGACGTGGAAGAGCCGATGGGAAATATGATTATCGACATCGGCGGGGGGACTACCGAAATTGCAGTAATCGCTCTCTCCGGAATTGTTTGCGATCAGTCAATCCGTGTAGCGGGAGATAACTTCGACAGCGATATCGTTCAGTATATCCGCCGTCAGCATAATATCATGATAGGTGAACGTACCGCTGAGAAAATAAAGATTGAAGTTGGAGCTGCTCTTCCCGAGTTAAGTGATCCTCCGGCCGATTTTGCAGTACAGGGTCGTGACCTGATGACCGGAATCCCAAAGCAGATCACCGTTTCATATACAGAAATCGCACATTGTCTTGATAAGTCAATTTCAAAGATCGAGGAAGCTATATTGAAAGCTCTCGAAATTACCCCTCCTGAACTTTCAGCTGATATTTACCAAACCGGCATCTATCTTACCGGCGGAGGTGCCTTGCTCAGAGGGCTTGACAAGCGTGTTGCTGCAAAAACAAAGCTCCCGGTACACGTAGCGGAAGATCCTTTGAGAGCAGTAGTACGCGGTACGGGTATCGCCCTGAAAAATATCGGAGGATTTAAGTTCCTGATGCAATAAAACTATTTGCAGGTTGTAAGCTG
>JBQGEO010000169.1:0-8042 GCA_052039655.1 Pararcticibacter sp. | reverse complement strand
ATAGTCTTATCACTTAAAATAATAAGACGTTCGACCATATTTCTCAGCTCACGGATATTTCCTGTCCAGGGCAGTGATTTCAAAGCATCGATTGCACCTTCGTTGAAGCGCTTCACCGGCATCCCGTATTCGGCACAGATATCCTGGCAAAAGCTCTGGGCAATAACCGGGATATCGTCTTTCCTTTCAGTTAAAGGAGGGACATGGATCAGGATGACACTCAGACGATGGTAAAGGTCCATTCTGAAATTTCCAAGCTCTATTTCCTTCAGGAGATCTTTGTTGGTGGCTGCCACAACCCGCACATCCACTTCAATTTCTTTCTCTCCGCCCACCCGCGTGATCTTGCTTTCCTGTAAAGCCCGCAATACCTTCGCCTGCGCGGAATGGCTCATATCACCTATTTCATCCAGGAAAAGAGTTCCTCCGTTAGCCTGCTCAAATTTACCAATCCTCTGCTTTACAGCTGAAGTAAATGAACCTTTCTCGTGTCCGAACAATTCACTCTCAATCAGTTCAGAGGGAATAGCGGCACAGTTAACCTCTATGATCGGTCCGTTTGCCCGGTGCGACTTTTCGTGAAGCCAGCGCGCTACAAGCTCCTTTCCGCTTCCGTTGGCACCCGTTATGAGTACCCTGGCTTCGGTAGGAGCAACCCGGTCGATGGTATCTTTAATCTTTCTGATAGCAGGTGAATCGCCGAGAATTTCCCTGACTTTGCTCACCTTGCGTTTTAAAACCTTGGTTTCAGTAACAAGATTTCCCCGTTCAAGTGCATTTCTGACCGTAATCAGCAAACGGTTCAGATCAGGTGGTTTCGAAATAAAATCGTACGCTCCTTTTTTGCTGGCCTCAACAGCTGTCTCAATCGTTCCGTGACCGGATATCATAATGAAAGGCAGATCCGGTTTCACAGCAAGTCCTTCTGAAAGAACCTCCATCCCGTCCATCCTGTTCATTTTAATATCACAAAGAACCAGATCAAGGTCATTGCTCTTGATATACTCCAGCCCTTCAATCCCGTTATCTACATCCTCAACCTCATAATCTTCATACTCCAGGATTTCCCTCAATGTATTGCGTATAGCACGCTCATCGTCAACAATAAGAATTTTTGCCATAATTGCTCTAAATTTGAAACACCCAAGCCCCGCAAATGGTTTTAAGAATGTATACAAATATATACAGTTTTTCAACAACAAACTCTTAACCGCTTGTTTAGAGAAGTTTGCAACCTTAAACCTGAGAAATAAATTGATTCATATATACAATTTACACCACAATTCAAGATTAAACTGGTCATACATACATTGAGAGCACATCTTTTGCTATAGATCTCCACAGAACTGATAACGAAACCACATTCCATTTTCAAATTCATGTTCACAGTACTATAACAAAAGAGGATGACTGTTAGGTCATCCTCCTTATTGCCTGTAAGCCGGGTTCTGTCTCCGTAAACGGATTTCTATCATTTATCTAGTCCTGACATTGCTGCCAGGCTCAAACGACCTACCCGCTGACACATCATGAAACATGATAAGAACGAGCAGCTCTTAAATGCCAGCTTATTTGGTCTTTCAACTCCCGGGGTTTACCGCGATGCATGTCGCCATACAAAGCCGTGAGCTCTTACCTCACGTTTTCACCTTTTCCCACACCGCCAAACGGCAGGGTAGTTTGTTTTCTGTGGCACTTTCCGTACGCTTTTACACGCCCTTCCCGTTAGGAAGCAGGATGCTCTGTGTTGCCCGGACTTTCCTCTCTCCGCAAAGCGGACAGCGATAGAACAGCATACAAAGATAAAAATTTAAGTTCAAATAAAGGCTGATACCATTCCCTCACCCCCATACAATTCCCCCTCTTTAAACTTTAAACTTTAAACTTTAAACTTTAAACTTTCTACTCTCTACTTTAACCTTTCCTCAACGCACTTCTTCAAATCCCGGCTGGCCTCTTCCTGGTCGTAAAGTCCCTGGTCATTGCCGAAACTATTCGTAATATAGGTGACAATAGCCGCAATATCAATATCAGGCAATTGTTCGTTTGCCGGCATCAGCTGATCATACTCCTTTCCGTTCACCTGTATCTTTTCATTCATTCCGTGTTTAATGATACATGCAAGGCGATCCCTGTTTCTTCTCAGGAATAAAGTATCTGAAAGAGGAGGGATCAGACCCCGGAGCCCTGCGCCATCTGAAGCATGGCAATTCAGGCAATTAGCATCATAAAGTTGCTTGCCGTTTGTATAATAACGTGCATAATCCAGATCCTTCTCGTTCTGGCATGACGCCAAAACGAAGGCAAACATTACAAGTGCAGCTAAAGAACAGAAAGAGCTATTTGTTTTCATTCTGGTATTCATCCAGCAGGACATCCATATCCGCCATGAGCTTTTCAACCTGATCAGCCTGTGTGCCGTCATACGCTCCCCTGAGCCGCTTATCTTTGTCTACCAGTACAAACCAGCCCTGGTGAACATACCCGCCCGGGGCGTTCTTGTCCTCGCCAACTGCAACCAGGTAATGCTTCTCCGCCAGGGTATATACAGAATCCCGGCTTCCCCTCAAAAATTCCCACTGCGTTCCTTCTACTCCCATCTTTGTCGCATATTCCTTTAGTTTAGAAGGAGTATCGTGCTTATAGTCAATGGTGTGAGAAGCTATCATCACATCAGGATTGCCCTTATACTTCTCATATACTTTGAGCATGTTACGGTGCATCACCGGACAGATCGACGGACAGGAAGTAAAAAAGAAGTCTACAACATAGATCTTCCCCTCAAAGGTTTTATCCGTAACAATATTGCTGTCCTGATTGACAAAACTGAATTCCGGTATGGTTTGGTAAACCGTATCCACAACCGTTTTGCCGTCAACAGTTTTTTCGACTGCCTCGCGATTTCCGAGTATGGGAAGCTTTTTCGACTCCTTAGAACTGCATGCAGAGAACAATAACAGGACAGATGCTGATAAATAAAGAAATTTCATGAGTATCAAATAACGATGATGACAAATATAAACTATCAATAAATACCTTCACAGTAGCCCATGAAGATTTGCAGATTTTTACCAGATTTGCAAATCCTATAACAAGGAATCATCATGGCATTAAGAAAAAAAATTGGACTTGAAGGAATCCGCTTTTTTGCATTTCACGGCTTTTACCCGCAAGAACAGGTCCTCGGTAATGAATTCATGGTAGACATCATCACCGAAATGCAGGTAATTCACGACGGCAATGACGAACTTGCCGACACCGTAAATTATGAAAAGCTGTATGCAATTGCTGAGTCGGAAATGAAAAACACCAGGAAGCTTCTTGAAACCGTGGCACTAGGCATTATAGAACAGATAAAAGAACTATTTCCGGATATTGATACCATCAGGGTAAGTATCCGGAAGATGCGCCTTCCCTTATCGGGAGAAATCAATAACTCACTGGTAGAATTCAGTTATACCCGCACTTAACCTTATACGGCAAGAGCCTCAAATGCCATCATTTTTTCCCTCTGGATAGCAGGCAGGGGGATGGGTTTGTCCTTTTCGAAATCATAAAAGATACAGGTGGTACTGCCCGTAGTACAGATCTCCTCATCTGCGTTCTTTTTAACAGTGAGTACATATTCTACTTCAAAGCTGCAATTACCGACCTTCGAAGTCTTCACATAGGCATATAGCTCATCATTAAACCTTACAGGCTTCCTGTAGTTAAGCTCAGCTCGTCCTATAATTACTCCCTTCGACTTGCTTTGCCACTTAGTGATGTGTTTCCAGTATCCGGAGTGGGCAATCTCAAAATAACTCAGAAACACATCATTGTTCACCACCCCAAAGGCATTGAGATCTCCAAAACGTACAGGAATGTAGGTTTTATAGTTAAAGCTTGATAAATTCATATAAAAGGACAATTTGTCGGTTTGTTTTTAAATAGACATGTCATTTTGACTTAAAATAAACGTTTTTTCTGCTAAAAATGTTTTGGTACACTGCTTGTAAATGTTGTAACAAAAACAACGAAAACTTTTAGGAGGATATAAAAATGACACTAGTAAAATTTGCAAACGGAAACAACGGAACAACTTTAAAACCATGGTTCAACGACGTATTTGACTCATTTTTTCATGATTCATATGTCTCAGACCGTCTCACGTCAAAGGTTCCGGCTGTGAATATTTCTGAAACCGAAAACCAGTTTCATATTGAACTGGCTGCTCCAGGCTTAAAGAAAGAGGACTTTCGTATCAATCTCGATAAGAATGTATTAAGCATTTCAGCAGAAAAGAAAGCGGAGAGCACTAATGAGAGCCGCAAGTACAGCCGGAGAGAATACAGCTATACCTCATTTGTCCGTTCATTTACCCTGCCCGAATCAGCCGATGCCGGCGCTATTGAAGCCGAATATACAGACGGGGTATTAAAAGTGAACGTTACTAAAAAAGAAGAAGCTAAATTACTCTCACGCGAAATTTCTGTAAAATAAGCACATCAGAACGTAGTAAGAAACCAGGCACTGCTCAATAAAAAGCAGTGCCTTTTTTGTTTCCGGGCTTAAAAACGTAATTTTGGTCATGCTGCGTGAAATACTCGAAACAAAAAGAAAAGCTCTCAAAATAAATCTTGAACCTACTATTTACGGAACATTCGCCGAAATAGGTGCCGGACAGGAGGTTGCCAGAAATTTCTTTACGGCCGGGGCTGCTTCCGGAACAATAGCGAAAACAATGTCGGCTTACGACATGGCCTTCAGCAATGAAATTTACGGAGCAGAAAAATCAGGCAGATACGTAAGCAAATCGAGGTTGAACAAAATGCTCAGGCATGAATTTGACCTTCTCACAGCACGCCTGGTCGGAGAAAAATATACAGGCCGGCGTTTTTTTGCTTTCGCCGACACGGTAACGACGCTGAATTATAGCAAAACCAACGACCCTCATGGCTGGCTCGGTATCATGTTCCAGTCGGAGCCTGGCGGTGAAGCGAATGAGATCATTATCCACATTCGGATGCTCGACAGTGACAGCAGCCTGCAGCAGAATGTACTGGGCATACTCGGGGTCAACCTCGTTTTTG
The DNA here is from genome assembly GCA_052039655.1 of Pararcticibacter sp. GTDB lineage: Bacteria > Bacteroidota > Bacteroidia > Sphingobacteriales > Sphingobacteriaceae > Arcticibacter. Next base: position 2,970 of record JBQGEO010000169.1, on the reverse strand, counting down.
CAGCTTTCTTCCTTTCTGGCGACACCCAGACAATGATCGAGTCCCTGGTAGACAATTTATCTGTAGGATCTGTTGAAATAGACCTGGTAAATCTGCTGGGTCCTGCATTAAGGGATGCAAACTACCGGCTCGTCAACTTATATCTTATAGATAAAGTATTTTCAAGAGCTTCGATCTTCGATAAAAACGCACATGTATGCCAGTCTAAAGATCTCCTGTACAAGAAGGACGTTATGATCCTCCGGACCAAATACCGGCAAAAATCCACTCCGAATTTTGATTTATTCAACCGCGCTGTCGAACAATTTAAACGCTCGCAGAATATAGACGACCGTAACGTCCTCGTGCTCATAGAAGTATTGATGTCGAACGCGCTGGACAGCCAGGAAGAAATAAACGCCGCTGACCTGGAAGAATTTGCCAGGAGAGCAGAAGAACTGTGTGCCACCGGCAATAATGTGATCGTATCCAACTTCACGAGAAACCATAAGCTGGCGCAGTACCTTTCGCGGTGTAAACCCAACAGCGTTGGCATTTCCACGAATATTGCTAACCTGAAGCGTATTTTTGATTCATCTATGTACCGGGAAAACTACACGGACGAACTGCTGGCTTATGTAAGTGACCTGTTCAGCCGCAACGTGAAATTATATGCTTATCCTTACCTGGATAAGAAGAACAGCGAGATCATCACTACACAGAACATGCCTGTTTCCGAATCGGCAAAACCCCTGTTTGATTTCCTGATCAGGAACAACTACATCACGGATATAGAAAGCTACGACGAAAAAGATGTAAAGACGGTGTAACTCCCTCAGGAATTGTCGAGCATTCTTTCAAGCGCTTCTTCAACCAGCCTGAAGTCCGGCTGAGTAGTCCAGTCGATCACAGCATGCAGATCATGGTTCTGAGGACCCCATCTTCCGGGCTCGCCGTCCATGCTTACAATGACACTCGGCACTTTAAGCGCAGCAGATATATGCGATACTCCGGTACAATTGGAAATGAGTCCTGAAGATTGCAGAAGGAGCACTCCCACTGCCCCGAGAGTGGTTTTCCCGGCGGCGATCAGCGGAGAGCTGCGCATATGCGATGCCACTTGCTGAACAATTTCAAGCTCATCTGCTGTCCCCGTCAGGACCGGAACGAAGCCCCGGCTTGCAGCAAGATCTGCAAGCTTTGCAAAGTACTCAGGAGGCCATCGTCTGCCTGCACCTCGTGATCCTGCATGAATACATATATAAGCGCCTTCATCAAGAGGGAGGGCAGCTTCATTAAAGTCGGCATAATCCTTTTCGAAAAGAGGGAATTCCAGGTCTGTTCCTTTTGAAGGAATCCCCAGGAACTCCATTAACCGCACGTGTCTCGCAGCCTCGTGCCCATAGTCCGGGTAGGTCATATATAAACCATTATCAGGCGCATAAGAACCTGGTAGAACATAGCCCGCTGTATGCTTAGCACCGAAGAGCTCTACCATCGGATTCACGATGCTCCCGTTTCCCTGCATCTGAAATACCAGATCGAACTCCTCGCTGATCACCTTTTGCAGAAATGTACTGAACACCGGCGCGCTGAATGGCTGCTCGGGAAGACCAGGAAACCCGGGAAACCATAGAAAACGGTCAATATAGTCTCCAAACCGCTCCATCAGGCTTTTAGCCCAGGGTAAGCCGAGAAGGGTTATTTCAGAGTCAGGATATGCAGATCTTAATGCCCGCAGGGCCGGAACAGCACATAACATATCTCCTAATTGTAAAGCCCGGAAAACAGCAATTTTTTTAATTTCTGTACCGGGAAGAACCAATTCATTATTCATATTAATCTTTTCATTAACGGACACAAACTACCCTCTCTCTATAAAAACATTACTCTGAATTTAAAAGAGCCATACCATTGCCAGAAGATCGAAACGAAAGGAATTACAGCCGATGTCACGACCATCTCCATCACGTGTGACCGGCTTCGCGTTGTGCCAGACAAGCGTTTTCTGACGAATAACATCAGCAAAATCAGCCAGCATGCCATAAACAGGTTCCCTGCAAAAGGGTATCCCCCGAGATAGCTGAACACCATAGCAACAGCGAACACCACCATACCATAATAGTTCCAGGAAGGAGAGGGCTTAATCCTTTCACGGTAAAGCCCGGAGTACTTTTTATAAAGAAGAGCATTGTAAATGCCTTTCTTTTGTTCTTTAATACTAACGCCCCAGGGCGCTTTACGAACCGGGTGAACTACTACTGCCTGAATCTTCCTGATCGAAATTCCATTTTGCAGAAGCTTAAAGTGCAGATCACTGTCTTCTCTCCAGGCCATTCCGAATCGTTCATCAAATCCTCCGGTGACTTCCAGCGCTCGCTTCGTACAGACACAGTTTGCCGTCACAAATTCCGCAGTCTCCAGATTTGAGATGTTCAGCTCATAATCTGTCGGCACGGGAGGTCTCGGAACGGTTACCTTTCCGGTGAAAACGATAAATTCCTCCCCCTTATAGCTGTTCCATATGGTACGGAGCCAGTCCCGTTCCGGAATACAATCGTCATCTGTAAATGCGACCAGATGCGCGGAAGAATTTCGCCACCCGAGGTTTCTGGATGCCGCAGGCCCCTTTTTCACTGCAGTCGCCATATAAATAATGCTGGGATTCGCACCGCCCGTCCACTGTGCAATTTCAGCAGATGTTTCCATATCCGGACCGTCACTGACCACTATAATTTCATATTCGTCTTTTTCAAAATCCTGTTGCAAAAGAGCCTGGAGACAACGAACCAGGAGGCCGGGCCTGCGATAGGTAGGTATTACTACAGACACTTTCATACCTGCTCCTTCTCAATCAGGAATGAACCAATAACCAACGCATCGAACGGAGATGTCCAAAAACACTCAATAGCGTCCCTGGGACTGCACACAATCGGCTTTCCTAAAGTATTGAAAGAAGTGTTTACCAGGACGGGGACCCCCGTTTTTCTT
>JBQGEO010000168.1:0-2849 GCA_052039655.1 Pararcticibacter sp. | reverse complement strand
AAACTTGCAAAATCCAAACCTTTTTTCAGTATATTGCGTATCAGTAATCAGAAACAAATCTGAATTAAGTATGAAGAGTACTATTATCAAACTTCTTGGCGCGTGTGCTCTTTTCATTACGTTAGATTCGTGCAGCACGGTTGACCGTCTGCCATCAGGAGGTGAGATTGGCGCAGGTGTGGGAGAAAGAATGGGAGCATCTATTGGGAAAAGGAGCGGAAATTGCGCCGTTGGCGCTGTAATAGGAGCCGCACTTTGCGGATCAGCCGGAAACTTGCTGGATAACTATATCGCTCATCTCACAGGAGCCAACAAACCGTCTCTTTATGTAGTCAACGGTGTTCCTTACCCCCGCAAAAAAGCTTTAAGCAACTACAAACATCTTAGTCCGGAGGATATACTCAGTGTTTCTAAAATGGGCAAGGAAGAAGCGGTTGCTAAATATGGAAGCATCGGTGAAAAAGGTGCAGTTATCATAGCTCTCGCTCCCGCGATTACTCAGGCAAAACAATAATATCTATTTATCTTTCGGTAAAATTGCAATGACCGGATCGTGGGTTTATCGCATATAATCGATTTGCTATCAGAACATTGATTGGCTACGATAGCGTAAAAAAAGCGTAGTATGATATCCCAAAATCAGATAATTTACTCCTAATACCTTATTTGCAGCTGCAATGAAATGAGCTATTTGAGGTATAGAACCTACTACCAAGACAATACACATAGGAAGAAAGATCACCCGGTTCAGGGAGTTAAGATCAATGAAGCAAGAGGTGCTCGCGGAGGCCCTCGGCGTAAGTCAGCAGACCGTTTCCAGAATGGAAGCCAGTGAAAAGGTAGAAGACTAATTGCTGTTCCCTTCTGTTCCCGCGTTTTTGTATTTACAGCAGAATGGATCAGAGGAAATTGCCTGCCGTCAATTACAGCGTTTGGCGGAAACCATTATAGAAAATGAATGTCTAAGTTCGTTAACGGTTGAATACGCTTGAAGTCCTTGTAATTGCATGTATAAAGAGCTGTACAATATTGTTCCGCAATTGCGGTATGCAAACAATCGTTAAAGTCCTTGAAACCTATCTTTTGGGCTAGTTCCATTGCCCTTTTAAATTCACGTGCACCATATGAAGCAGGTTCTGCTGATATTAGAAGATCCAGTTACGAGGTAATAAAATTTGTCGTCTGCTCTAATTTTGCCAAAACGAATCCAATTTCCTGAATGCTAAGCCACGAAATCTTTAATTGATCTACTAAAGCCATTTCTTCAATAATATCAATAACTTTTAAATGTAAACCAGGATTCTGATTTACCAGAGAGTGGATCAGAACGTCAGTATCGATGTAATTCATCTCAGAGCTCGGGCGGATATTGTGAGTCGTCTATAATTCCTCTAATGTCAATTCCACTATCAATAACCGGAGCGTGATTACGACTATCCCGAACCATTTGGAGAAGACCTTTCTGATGACGGCCATCTCGATTTTGATTTGCCTCTACTGGTTTTACAACGATTTCTACTTCCTGACCTGCAAACTGGTTTTTAAGCTTTTTAAGAAAGCTCATTCCAATGTCCTGAATCTTTATGCGGTAAGTGGTTTGCATAATACAAATATAATTAATATTGACAAAAGCTATACCATATCAAATAAATCATTAAAACGTGCGGCCACTGATCTTATGGCTGTTCTGCTTTAAATCAACATTAAGCAGGATGAATTAAAATGATGAAATTCAGGAACCCTTGTCCTGGCCTTTTCGTATACCTGATTAAAGACCGCCAGGCGATTATTTAACAAAAGATTAATATAGGGTATAACTAATTTTTGCTCATTTGAAACAACGCTACTAAAACATGGAACAGGAAACAATTTATATACTCATTTCGGTCCTGCTGATCATTCTGGCTGCTCTTTTTATCTTCTGGAAGTTTGATATAGAAGTCGAAGAAGAAGACATATAAAGGCCTGTAAAATTGCCGCAATGTTAAAGAAATCCCCCAATTTCCCTCCTTTAACACTGACTTAACACCACCATTAATTTATTAAATGACAGCGCCTGTTTCTTTGCTTTTTCCTGAATCAATCGATAATTTTAAGAAAAATTTCATTCATCATGTCTAAAGCCTCAGAAAAAGACGTTCAATATTTTCTTCAGGAAAGAGTAAACAAACTCCGGAATAAGATCAACACAATAGAATCAGTTATCGGCTCTCTTTCAGAAACCGCAGAAGATACAAAGGTTAAATTAAAAGGTAAAGAAAAGAAGCTGGTAAAGAATGCGAAAGAAAAACTTAAAAAGGAACTCAAGAAAAGCAGCAAAGCTATAAAAAAAGAGATTGAGGAAAGTACGCCCGGACCGGAAGAAACCGTTTAAGCATCATTTAGAATTCTTCAGACCTGCATTCCCATTCATCTGACGCCGCGGAGAAACAACATCAACAAGCGGATAAGCAAAAGGGCATGCAGGTTTCACATGAATATCATCCTGTCAGACATCCATTTCACCGCCAAGAATTCGTTCCAGCCGTTCTATTTGCTCCAGGCCCGGCCGCTTCATAAAAACCCCTGTCGCCCCCTCTTTTCTTACCCCCCGTACAAAAAGATATATAACACCTCCAAATTGCGTTTGATAATCGAAATGAGGGAGCCTGCTTTCCAGGAATTTCTTTGCAGCAACTGTATATATCAGGTATTGAAGGTGATAATTATTCTCATTCATCGCCCGGAGCAAATTTATAGGCATGTAGCAATCCAATGTATCCCCAAGATAATTCGACTTCCAGTCGAGAATAAAGTACTTGCCGTTCCATTCAAAGAACAGATCTATCTTGCCGTTCATCAGGCCCTCC
>JBQGEO010000167.1:0-3358 GCA_052039655.1 Pararcticibacter sp. | reverse complement strand
TCAGGTATACAGAAAATGACAGCCGATCGCTAACCGCTACCAGGTAAATCCTCCAACGTCTTCTTTCTGCTCTATACCAGAAGCTGACAGCTGAGTGCTGACAGCCGACAGCAAATAAAAAAGCGGCCCCGGGAACACCCGGGGCCGCTTTTTTATTTTTAATTATGCTTCATCAGGCTGTAATCCCCAATGTGCAGGAGAACGCCATAATGCTGATAATAATAATTCACGCATGTAGAAGAATTCTTTCGGAAGCTTGTCATACATTCTCTGGAATAATTCGTCGTGACTTTGGATTTCTTTTTTCCATGCTTCACGATCAACTTCCATGATCTTTTCAAAGTCTTGTCTGCAGAAGTCAAGGCCTCTCCAGTCCATATCTTCGAAACGAGGCATGTAACCAATCGGACTTTCAACAGCGCTGGTTTTACCGGTAACCCTTTGAACGATCCATTTAAGGGCACGCATGTTGTCACCGTATCCTGGCCACAGGAACTTGCCATTTTCGTCTTTTCTGAACCAGTTAACACAGAAGATACGTGGTGCTTTAGGAAGGCTGCGTCCGAACTGTAACCAGTGATTAAAGTAGTCAGCCATATGGTAACCGCAGAATGGAAGCATTGCAAATGGGTCACGGCGAACTTTTCCGATTTCACCAAATGCTGCTGCTGTCATTTCAGAACCAATGGTTGAAGCAAGATAGACTCCGAAATTCCAGTTAAATGCCTGGTAAACCAGAGGAACTGTAGTGGCACGACGGCCGCCAAATACGAACGCTTCAACAGGAACTCCCTGAGGATCTTCCCATTTAGGGTCGATAGAAGGACACTGGTATGCAGGAGCGGTGAAACGGGAGTTGGGGTGAGCAACAGGTTTTCCGCTTGCAGGATCGTGCTTCTGACCTTGCCAGTTAGTGATATCAGCAGGAGCTTCTTCAGTTAAGCCTTCCCACCATACATCGCCGTCAGGAGTGACACCTACGTTAGTGAAGATAACGTTCTCGCGGATAGTAGCCATCGCGTTAGGATTGGTTTTTTCGTTTGTGCCGGGAGCAACACCGAAATAACCATTTTCAGGGTTGATAGCGTATAATTTGCCATCAGCAGCAGGCTTGATCCATGCAATATCATCACCAATAGTAGTGATCTTCCAGTCGTTCAGAGCCGGAGGAGGGATAAGCATGGCAAAGTTTGTTTTACCACAAGCACTTGGGAATGCTGCTGCAATATAAGTTTTTTCTTTTTCAGGGCTTTCAACTCCTAAAATAAGCATGTGTTCAGCTAACCAGCCTTCTTCTTTACCCATTACAGAGGCGATGCGAAGAGCAAGACATTTCTTTCCAAGTAATGCATTACCTCCGTAACCAGAACCATAAGAAACGATAGATCTTTCTTCAGGATAGTGAACAATATACTTTGTAGTAGGGTTACAAGGCCATTTTTTGTCTTCTTCGCCTGCTTCCAGAGGAGCTCCTACAGTGTGTACACATTTTACAAATTCACCCTCAGTACCTAATTGCTCTAAAACTTTAGTTCCAACCCTGGTCATGATATGCATGTTTACCACTACATATTCAGAGTCTGAAATTTCTATACCGATCTTAGAAATAGGGGAACCGATAGGGCCCATGCAGAAAGGAACGATATAAAGAGTACGGCCTCTCATACAGCCTTTCATAAGGCCATCAAGCGTTTTCTTCATCTCCTTGGGATCCATCCAGTTATTGGTTGGTCCTGCATCTTCTTTTGTTCTGCAACAGATAAATGTCTTATCTTCAACACGTGCAACGTCACTTGGATCAGAAAAACAAGCGTAGCTGTTAGGCCATTTGCTTTCATTTAACTTAATGAAAGTACCTTTCTCAACTAATTTTCCGCATAGTTCATCATATTCTGCCTTAGAGCCGTCGCAGAGATATACTTGTTCAGGTTCTGTTTGTTCGATAATTTCCGCAATCCAGTTTTTGAGTTCCTGGTGTTGAAGTTTGTCTAGTACCTCGGTCATGTTTGTTGGTTTAAATAATACGTCGTTCATGTTACTCGATCTATTATGGTAATCGTAAACTAATAAATTCAGGCTGGAAATCTCTCGTTTGGCTGCGTTTTCTGTTATCTCTGCAATCGTTGCCGGAGCGGTCTCTTTGCCTTGAATTCCGGTACATAGTTACGGAGAAGAGTTTATTTTGTATATGATGGTTGTCATTATTTGTGGTGTATTTTGTCATTCTTTAAACGTCCCGGACGACGCTTTATTGGCAAAATGAAAATCCTCTTATTCAACAGGTATTAATTGGTTAAAAAAAGGAGGAATTTGTTGAGAAATGAACAAACGTCCGGCCTCCGCAGAATAAAGATATAAAAAAATTATGTTCTGAATATTAATAAGTTTCGGCTATAAAAAAGCACATGCTAAAAAATTTAGTATATTTATGGCGGCATATTTGTAATTTTGCATTATGGATTTAAGCGTAAAGGAAAAGCTCGAAGTTTTTGCCAGGTACATTGGTAAACATGTTTGGATTGAGAACCTTCAGGGCTTAACTCAGAATAATGAATTAGTACATCAGTGCGGATTGCTGAAGGGGATAAAGGAAGATGCCTTACTGATCGCCTTTTCATTTGGTTCAAGGTGGATGCTGCTTACAGGAGAACACCGCGATTCTTACCGCTATAAATTGCTGCTCCATCCGCTAAGCCGTTTAACTGAAGATATAATGGCCACTGCCAACAACCTGCCCGCTTCGGGCTTTATCTCTCAGTATTATATTAAGCTGGGTTTTGATATGCCGGTCTTTATCGCACCCGACCATCCCGGAAACTGCATGACTGTGGCAGAGCTTGGATTGGCGGACTATCGCTCCCCTAAAGAAATTACCGAGTTGAATTACGTCGATAATGATCAGGGCTGGCAGACCAGTTTCAGCCTTTAAATCGCCGCATAAATACCTTTTCTTATACTAAAATGCATAAACCTGCATTCTTAACATTTTAATTGCAAATACCCTCAGTATTTCTTGCATGGGAAATTATGAGAATGTTATCTTTGCATCACTTTTCTGATACTATTTGCGGTAGTATTTTATGTAAAAATTCAAATTTAGGTTTTATGCGTATTGCAGTTCCTGCAGAAATTAAAAACAACGAGAACCGGGTGGCGATGACTCCTGCCGGTGTCGTTCATTTAGTCCGTTTCGGACATGAAGTGTTTATTCAAAAAGGTGCGGGTAACGGCTCTGGCTTTACTGATGAGGAGTATCAGCAGGCAGGGGCTGTAATTGTTGACACGGCTGAAGAAGCCTGGTCAATGGACATGGTCATGAAAGTGAAAGAACCAGTCCCGTCCGAATACAAATACTTCC
>JBQGEO010000166.1:0-5059 GCA_052039655.1 Pararcticibacter sp. | reverse complement strand
CTGCTGGCCTTCGCATACCCCTGATGCAGTCTCGCTGAAGATATCCAGAACTTTCCGGAGTATTGCATCGTCAACATGCGTGATCAGTTTATAGGCTTCTACCAGCATCACGTCTCCCGACAGGATGGCTACGTTTTCATTCCATTTAGTATGTACTGTTTGTCTTCCTCTGCGTAATGGAGCACGATCCATGATATCGTCGTGCATGAGCGTAAAATTATGGAACATCTCTATACCTAACGCAGGCTGAAGAGCTTTAATAACGCTTCCTTCAAACAAATCGCAGGCCATCAGTACCAGTGCCGGGCGCATCCGTTTGCCTCCCAGCGACATGATGTATTGAATCGGCTCATAAAGTTCGGAAGGAGATAGCGGATAATGTTTTTCCGCAATCTCTTTATTAATTAAATCCTGTAGTTGCTCTGGTGTGTACATAATGTGATGGCGAAAATAAGAAAAAATGCTTGTTGGCTATCATTTGCCCTGATTTAACCCGAGCCTTAATTTACGTTAGGATTATTTGACGGCCTGGGCGATGATACCAGCGTGAAGTCAATCTGACGTTTGCCAAGATCTACTTTTTTAACCAGGATCCTTACTTCATCACCCAATTGATATATTTTCTTTTTTCGCTGGCCTATGATACAGTAGTTTTTCTCATCCAGCACATAGAAGTCGTCGGTTATGTCCCTTAGACGAACCATTCCTTCACATTTGTTTTCAACTATCTCGACATACATGCCCCATTCTGTAACACCTGAAATAATACCGTCATACTCTCTGCCAATATTCTCTTCCAGGTATTCAGCCTGCTTATACTTCACGGATGCCCGTTCTGCATCGGCAGCTTTCTTTTCCATCTGGGAGGCGTGAAGACACATTTTTTCATATTCTTCTTCATTTACTGATTTACCTCCTTCCAGGTAAAGTTCCAGCAGCCTGTGTGCCATCACATCCGGGTAGCGGCGGATCGGGGAAGTGAAATGAGTATAGTAGTCAAACGCCAGGCCATAGTGGCTTGACTTTTTTGTGGTATAAATAGCTTTTGCCATCGAACGGATCGCCAGATGCGTCAGTACATTCTGTTCTTTTTTTCCTTCTACATCTTCCATCAGGAAGTTCAGAGAACGTGCAATTTCCTTGTCCGATTTAGTGTTGATCTTGTAGCCGAATCTGGCGGCGAACTGTGCGAAGCCGAGCAGCGTTTCCTGGTTGGGTGCGTCGTGGGAACGGTATACAAATGTGAGCTTTTTCTTGCCCCGTCCTTTTTTAGCCACAAACTCTGCCACCTTCCTGTTTGCCAGGAGCATAAAATCTTCGATCAGCTTATGTGCATCTTTTCTCTCTTTTACATAAACACCAACCGGCTTTCCGGCTTCATCCAGCTTAAATTTAACTTCAGTAGTTTCAAAACTGATTGCCCCTTGTTTAAATTTACGTTCCCTCAGTTTGTAAGCCAATTGATTCAGGGTGTCAATCTCGGATTTTAACTCGTGTGAATTTCCCTCAATGACCTCCTGGGCTTCTTCATAAGAAAAGCGCCTGTCGGAATGTATGATCGTTTTTCCAAACCACTGCCCGATGATATTTGCCTCTTTATCCAGTTCAAACACCGCCGAGAAACATAGTTTATCTTCTTTAGGACGAAGCGAACAAACTCCGTTAGACAGGCGTTCAGGGAGCATCGGGATCACCCGGTCTACCAGATAAACCGAAGTACCCCTGTCGAAAGCTTCTTTATCAAGCGGTGTTCCCGGGGACACGTAATGTGAGACATCCGCGATATGTACCCCAACCTCATAATTACCGTTTTCAAGATGCCTGAATGAAATAGCATCATCAAAGTCTTTTGCATCAGCCGGGTCGATGGTGAATGTGAGAACGTTCCGGAAGTCGCGGCGTTTGCTGATCTCATCCTCGCTAATTACTTCCGGAATAGCATTTGCCTCCTGCTCAACCTCATCGGGGAATTGCAGCGGAAACCCATACTCGGCAAGGATCGCGTTCATTTCCGTGTTGTTCTCTCCCTGTACACCCAGCACACGGCTTATTGTACCAATCGGGTTCTTTGCTCCCTCCGGCCAGTCTGTAATTTTCGCAATGGCTTTCTCTCCGTGTTTTGCACCATTCAGCTCTTCCAGTGGAATAAAGATGTCGTGAAGCATTTTGCGGTCGTCCGGAATAAAAAAGGCAAACTTTTCAGACACCTTGATAATGCCCGTGAACTCCATTTTTGCCCTCTTTATGATTTCTATGACTTCGCCTTCTTTACGGCGTCCCTTGCTTTTAGCAAAAACATACACTTTTACTTTATCGCCATTGAGGGCCGTACGCAATTTTCGGGGCGCCACATAAATGTCTTCTTCAAATTCGTCATCGGGCACTATAAAAGCCGACCCGTCGCTTGTTAATGAAACAGTTCCTGTGAGGAGAGTTTTCAGATCTTTAAGCTGAAACTTGCCGCGTTCAACCTCCTTAAACAGGCCTTTTTTACTTTCGTCCTGAAGAACATGCAGAATTGTCTCTTTTGATTCCGGGTCGTTGAGGTTCAATTTCGCCGCAATCTGTTTATAATTTAAGGGCGTGTTGCCGCTTCGTTCAAATATGTCGCTTATAAGCTGGTTAAATACTATTAGGATATGTCCTGATTTTCTTTTTGTCATGAAAAGAATTTTTAAATAATGAATATAACAGCCGAAGTCAAAGGATGTTAACTTTTTTTGTTATTTGTTGCGGATCCCGCTGTTAGTTTACTATGATGATATCTTCTTCTTTGATCGGGGGATGTTCTTTAAACTTCAATAAGATCTTAGCGGTAGTGATTACATCCTTCTGGCAGTATGTTTTTATTCGTTCAATATCACGGTCCTGCCAGTAAACTCTGTATACATCGCTTCCGTTGATGTCATCTTTTGGTGTCGGGATGTTAAATATTGCGGCAAGAAGGTTAAGAGACGTATAGCTTTTAAAGTCTCCGAATTTCCAAAGATCCATCGTGTCAATGTGGTTTATTTCCCAGGGCTTCTTTCCGCTTATCCTGAGCTGGGACGGAATGCAAAGCTCATTGATCAGTGTTCTGCGGCAAAGGTAAGGAAAATCAAATTCCCGCCCGTTATGTGCGCACAGGCTCAGGCTAGCTGGTTGTTTGTCGAGGAGGGAGATAAACTCCCCCAGAATGGCACATTCATTATCCCCTGCAAACGATTTAACCCGAAGCCCGGTACGATCGCCATTTTTGGTAAAGATACCCACAGAGATGCAGATGATCTTCCCGAACTCGGCCATAATTCCGGCCCTTGGATAAAATTCTCCGGGCGTTTCTCCTTCTTTGCGCTGGGCCCGCGTTTTCTTATCCCACAGTTCTCTGAAAATCTCAGGCACCTCATCAAAATCAGCATATTGAGGAACGGTCTCAATATCCAGCACCATGACCTGTTGAAGATCGATATTTTCAAGCATATACTACAAACATACGTATTAATTCTTTTCCTTATCCAGTATGGTAAACGTTTGTTCAAGCCGGTTTCCTTCCTGGTCCACTATCGTAATATGATGGGTGCCTGCCGAGGGATTAAGGGCAATCTGATGGGGAGAGCGGGTTGAACCGGCATACTGGTTATCGAGATGCCAGTAAATGATTTCGGAGGATCTCCTGTGTGCAGCATTAAAAATAACCTGCCCCCGTTTGCCATCGAGTTCGAGCGGAACGTAAATGCGGGCGTTGTTTTTGGGATAGATCATTTCCATGGCTGCCAGCGAAGTTTCCCTTTCTCCGCCACAACCGGAGAGAAAGGGCGGGAGAGGTTTGTAACTGTAGTTTTTCGTTTTGTAATAAAATTCCATAGCAGGAGGCAACACGAACCACGATCTGTGTACCATATCCGACACCGGCACACAATCGTCCGTAACCTGCCATTTTTCCGACTTATCCAGGTGGATGAGTTTATTATACGGGCAGACAGGCGCCTTCAGGCAGGCAGCCGGGAGCCAAACATCTTTTTGCGAATTACAGAGATCTGAAGCCCGGAAACCACTTTCGGTGCAGACCTCTATTTTAACCAGTTCCTTTCGCGGCATGGTAAACCATTTTCCCGGCGGGTCCGGAAGAGATCTGAAAATATCAAATAATACCGGCGCAGCCGCGTCAACTCCGGTAAGTCCCGGTCTGCCTTCACCATCCGCATTGCCTGCCCACACGGCGACCAGGTAATCTGGCGTAAGTCCTATAGCCCAGGCGTCGCGGAATCCAAAGCTTGTGCCTGTTTTCCATGCAACCTTCTGAGATGATTCAAATCGTTGCCATAGCTGCTCTTCTCCCGGACGCATCACCTCATTCATTGCTTCAAACGTGTACCAGACCGCCGCGCGGCTTAACTGGTATCCCTCATCCGCTTTCTTTTGCGGATCACCTTCCTCCCGCGCATTCAGTTAGGAGGGACGTTCCCACTTGATCCCGTTCGTATCGCCGGTCTGGTTTAAAAACCTGGCCATACTGGCATAGATCCCTGAAAGCTCCCACATATTTACTTCACATCCTCCTAATATGAGCGAGAGACCATAAAAATCTGAAGGACGGATTAAGGTCGATACCCCCATGTTTTTGAGCATATCGTAAAAACGACCGTATTTGTACTGCTGAAGCATTCTCACAGCCGGTACGTTCAGCGACCTGGCCAGTGCTTTTGAAGCGGGCACAGCTCCATCATAGCCAAGGTCATAATTGTTCGGCTGGTAGCCGGCTATCTGGGTTGGAATATCGGGAACCAGGCTGTTAGGCAGCAGCATTCCTTCGTTAAGCATGGCGGCGAACAGGAGTGGCTTCAGGGTACTGCCGGGACTTCTTTTTGCCTGGATCACATCTACATGGCTTTCCAGTTCTGCGTTTTGCGGCTCATAGATATTGCCGGTATAAGCCAGGACCTTATTTGATTTAATATCAATTACCAGTGCTGCCATATTGTTAACTCCGTTGGCAGCAAGTCTTTGGTGGTGATTGGCGAGTATGGAGTTCACCCTTTCCTGGAGCTGAAGCCTGATACTGCTTTTTACCCGGGCATTT
>JBQGEO010000165.1:0-3402 GCA_052039655.1 Pararcticibacter sp. | reverse complement strand
CGCGCGGCGACGGGATGAGCGCGCCGCGGCCGGAGTGACTCCAGGAGCTCACCAATCTCCGGCCGGCTCGTTGAGTAAAAGAAGTAAAACGGGCAGGTACGACAGGCTGAAGCAGGCGGCGGTGAAAACCGGTCTTGATTTTATTTCCCTGAATTCGAAACCGTCTGTGGTGCTGAAAGAAATAAATCCCGTCCGTGTAGCTATCTATAAGTCATGGGTAGCTAATATGGATGAGGGATGGACCCGCTGGCTGCTGGAGAATTATTCTTTTAACCTGGATACACTTCATGATCAGGATATTATTAAAAAAGATCTTTCAGTATATCATGCCATTATTATTCCCGATCAGCCAGCATCCTCTATTCTGAACGGGCATCGTAAAGGAGCCATGCCCGAGATGTACACAGGGGGGATCGGCAAGAATGGAGTAGCTGCCCTTGAGAAATATATTAGCCGTGGAGGGCGTTTGGTTACGCTCGATGGTGCCAGTGATTTTGCTATTCAGCAATTTGATCTTCCTCTAAAGAACGTTGTCGCCGGTGTGTCCCGCGAAAAGTTCTATATCCCGGGGAGCCTGATACGCATGAGGATCAATCAGAAATCAGGTTTTACATGGGGCATGCAGGAGGAGGTTAGTGCGTCTTTTAACAACAGCCGGGCTTTTGAACTCAAGCAAGGTGTTTCAGAAGGCCCGGGCAGTGCGGAAGTGGTGGCTTCTTATGCTCCTGACAGCCTTTTAATGAGCGGATGGGCGCTTGGGGATAGAATTATTGCCGGAAAGCCATCTGTCGTTAATATTAAAAAAGGGAAAGGGAATATTTATCTATTTGCGTTCAGCCCCCAGTTCAGGGGGCAGTCGCATGCAACATATAAACTTCTTTTTAATGCTCTCATAAATTGATGATTCGGCCGGGAACCCTGCGCAATTAGTTTTCTGAGGGTGCAGATCCCGGTTTGTTAAATCAAAGCCTGGTTGCCAGGGCACAGGGCTTCCTGTATTTTTTTACATGACCGTTTATATCAAAGAGCTCGGCATAGACGATGTAGATCCCTGCTGGGGCGAGCGTATTATTGTCATTCATGCCATCCCAGCTGACCGAGCCTTCCGTTCCCAGCGTAAGGTTTTTTGCGATGCGCTTTACGGGAACGCCCCTGTCGTTATAGATCGTTATGTTGGCGATCATACCAGCATCGTTTAGTTTGTAGCAGATCAACAGGGCATCTTCAAATCCATCGTTGTCCGGGGAAAAAGTAGTGGAGTAAAGGGAAATACCTTCGTTTTTTATCACATTTTCTACGGATTGTGAGTTTTTGTATGTGGGAGTGGCATATCCGGCAGATCCTGCCGCCGATCTGAAATTGCCGGGAGCATTTGCATCTGCACTGAAACTTACTCTCTCAAGCGATACCCCATCCGGATTTTTAATAAGGGGGAAATGCATTTTTTCAGTATAGCTGAATTCGTCGATCCTTGCGGAATCGGCGTAAAGTATAACCGTCCCGGCATCATTGTTAAATGCCGGCATGGAGGCCATTTTGACAAAAGCATCCGGGTTTTCTGTATGATATTCATTTTTAATATTCTCCGGGTCTGTCGTAAGAACGATGTACTGCCCGGGAGCAAACGGGAGACTATTAACGCTTATTCTTTTTATGCTGATTAATGTATCTTTCTTTAAGGTAGCCAGCGAGAGATCAGACAGGTCCAGGAGTTTGGAAGAATTGTTATAGATCTCTACAAAGTCGGCTCCTTCTCCCCGCGGGTTGAATAATACTTCGCTTATCAGAATATCTCCGGGGGTGATCTTTTCACCCTCAAAACCGCCAGGCTCTTCAGGGGTGGTACCTGGATCGGTATTGAGCAGGCCAATTTTAAAATCGTCGAAGATAAACTGGTCTGATCTGGATTTGGAATAAACACACTGGATGCCAAACCAGCCTGTATTTTCAACAGGTTTTGAGTCGGGAGCCTGTCCTTCTTCCACGAAAGCGGTTTCTCCGGCATTTTTTGTCAGCAATACCCATGTGCCTTCTTTTGTTTTGTTCACCCGGATTCTCGCTGCTATTTTACTTCCGTTTGCTCTTCCGTCTTTGCCATCAATGAGAAGGACTTCACTGTCACCATTCTTCCTGTAAAGATCGTATGAGTCTTTAGATCCGTTTTCTCCCACCTGGATAAAATATCCGTTAAGATCCTCATTAAGGTCCTGCTTATCGGATTGCAGGAATATGCGGGCAAAGTTGGAGGCGGAAGGACTGAAGTTTAACTGAATATAGAATTCCCAGGTGGCTTCGGTCACTTTGTGGTTGACTGTTGCAAGGTATATCATGCCGGCTGAGTCGCTTTTTACGCTTTGCAACTGACCTGATTTGTTTATGCAGAAAGAAGAGGTGGATCCAACCCAGGCGGGTGAGTTTGTAAAATCCTTGTCGTCAAAAGAATCCTGAAGCTGGGAAAATGCAGAATTCACATAAAAAATGCAGAAAAAGAGTAAACATTTCTTCATATTTGACAGATTCAAATCATTAAGTAACATATTTATTCACAATTAAAATGAAAGTCGCAGTTGTAGGCGCTACGGGCCTGGTAGGCTCGGTGATGTTAAAAGTTTTAGCAGAGCGCAATTTCCCGGTTACTGAATTAATTCCTGTCGCATCAGCCAAGAGTGCTGGTAAAGAAGTAGACTTTAAGGGTAAGAAGTACAAGGTAGTAACAGTGGATGATGCAATTGCAATGAAACCTGATGTGGCTTTGTTTTCAGCAGGTGGCAGTACTTCTCTTGAACAGGCTCCAAGGTTTGCAGAAGCCGGTACAGTAGTGATCGATAATTCATCAGCATGGCGCATGGATCCTACCAAAAAGCTGGTTGTTCCTGAGGTTAATGCAAATGTAATAACCAAAGAGGATAAAATTATTGCAAATCCGAATTGTTCTACCATCCAGATGGTTGTAGCTCTGAAACCGCTTCACGAAAAATATAAGATCAAGCGTGTGGTTGTTTCTACCTACCAGTCTGTTACCGGAACTGGGAAGAAGGCTGTAGATCAATTGATGAACGAACGGAATGGAGTAGAAGGAGCGAAAGCTTATCCATACACAATAGATCTGAATGTCATTCCTCATATTGATGTTTTCCAGGATAACGGGTATACGAAGGAGGAAATGAAAATGATCTACGAGACAAAGAAGATTATGGGTGATGATTCCATTCGTGTAACGGCAACTACAGTGCGTATTCCGGTTATGGGCGGTCACTCAGAGTCGGTAAATATTGAATTTGAGAATGATTTTGACCTTGCAGAGGTCAGGTCTCTGCTGGAGCAGCAGGAAGGCCTGATCGTTGTTGATGATCCGGCAAATCTGAAATATCCGATGCCGATGGATGCTCATGAAAAGGACGA
>JBQGEO010000164.1:0-2767 GCA_052039655.1 Pararcticibacter sp. | reverse complement strand
TGTGTAAACTATTCCGGCGGTCCGTTTGTCTATTCAGGAAAAGAAAGATATGCCTTCATTCAGAACTCATTTCCCTGTAAAGAACGTCCGCACCGATGTTGTTGTGACCCCGGTAGAAGAGAATACATTTGCCATAGAACTGGAAAGTACTGATCCGTTTGATGAAGAGAAGGACCCGAAAACCGAGACTGTTTCGAGTATGCGCCCGCCCAACCTGATCGTTCAAAAGACTAAAACACAGGGCTGGGTGATTCTGCAGGAAGGAACCTTCGACTTAACAAACGACGAAGTACAGGCGCTCGGCATGGCCATTGAAAATGATTATCACCGCGCTATATAATGCCAGCCGGACTATCGGATAAAGAAGGTGCCCTCTTTGCTAAGGGCATCTTCTATCCAGTTGGGATCCATCTTCAGCATTTCGTCCGGAAGTTTCGTAACTTCAAAATATTTCAGCTCAGTGGTCTCATTACAGGTGAACAGCAGGTCAGGTTCATTTAAAAGAGCCACCTCAAAGTAAAGCGTAACATATTGCACAATACCGCCCTCTCGCTCATATTGTTGCGAGTCGGGCGATGAGTACACGCCGATACATCTGAGCACTTCAGAACGGCAGCCTGTCTCCTCGTATACCTCTCTCAGCATAGCCTCTTCAACTGTCTCCCCGAACTCTACATGTCCGCCTATAAGTCCCCATCGATTGCTGTCTTTTCTTCTCTGCAATAACACGTTACCATCATCGCCCTGAATCAGAGCAGCAACCGCGGGGAGGATCTTTCTCATTTCCATTAAAATAAAAGTTATTTATCCATCATATTATCCCAGGTTTCGAGTCGCCAGGCACTGTCCCAGAACAACCATTCCAGGCGCGACGCTGTTAAGAAAGCCCGGGTCATTTCTTCACGACGGGCCCCGGTACACTCCTCAGCCACCTGATCGCAGATGTGAACTGCTTTCTCAACGAGTACACCAAACTCCTCGCCTGCGTAAGTATTGATCCAGGAATGATAGGGATTGTCTTCGTTATCACTTAACGAGTAAATATAGTCACCCACTTTCTTATAGATCCAGAAACAAGGAAGCAGAGCAGCCATGGCTGTTTCCACGGGAGAAAGTGAAGCGTTACTTAATAAAAATGACGTATAATACTGACAAGCAGGAGATATTGGAAGCGAAGAAACCATTCCGTATTGTTCAAAGTACCCCGAATGAAGTGCATTTTCAACCACTATAGCACCCTGACTGAACCGAATGTAATCCAGCATGTACGGGGCCGGGACTCTCGCTGCAATCAGGGATAACGCACGCCCAAAGTGCTCCAGATAGTTAGAATCCTGCCCGATGTAAAACTTAAACTTCTCCTGTGGAAGCGTCCCTTCAATAAGTCCCCTGATAAAGGGCATCGAAATGATCCTGGTATAAACAGGTTCCGATTCTTTCCATGTGATTTCACTCCATTTCATATTTTTATCTGGCTTTGAGGGTCAAAAAAGTGGTTAAGAGGCCCGCTTCCCTCCCCTGTCTTCACATCACTGCCAGCCGATATCGCCCGATGTACATATTTACCGGCTTCCAGTACAGCATCGCCCAGGGAAAGACCGCGCGCGACAAACGCTGCGATTGCAGAAGATAGCGTACAGCCGGTTCCGTGTGTGTTATCTGTATTGATGTAAGCAGAGCTGATGGTCGTGACCGTACCCTTTCTGTCAAGATATATATCCTGCAACGTATCTAGCTTCAAATGCCCGCCTTTCACCAAAACGGCGTTACATCCGGTTTGCAGGATAAGGTGAGCAGCTTTTTCCATAGCATCCGGCGACCTGGCCTCCATACCGGAAAGAATTTCAGCTTCATCAAGGTTTGGGGTCACCAGCGTTGCAAGCGGAAACAGTTCTTTTTTCAGTACCTCAACAGTTTCCTTTTGAATAAGCCGGACGCCGCTGGTAGCAACCATAACCGGGTCAAGAATGACGGGCACGTCGCGGTAATCTTTTAACGTATTTGCAATAGCGGAAGCAAGTTCAGCACTATGTACCATCCCTATTTTTATTGCGGAAGGCTTCAGGTCGTCCATCACAGCCCTGATCTGCCCTGCAACAATATTAACCGGGATGCTATGTATATCCTTTACACCCACTGTATTCTGCACCGTAATGGCCGTAATGGCTGAAGTTCCAAAGCATCCCAGGGATGCGAAGGTTTTAAGATCAGCCTGGATTCCTGCGCCGCCGCCGCTATCGGAGCCGGCAATAGTAAGAACGGTCACATATTGATATTTCTTCATAAAACAGGGTTAATAAGATGAATTTAAACCTTTTTCAATTTCATTCCTCAACTGTGCTGCGGCATACTCCGGGCTATCTGCAGAGCAAATGGCAGATACTACTGCCAGGCAATCTGCCCCGGCATTTATCACCTGTGCTGCATTTGACTGGCTGATACCGCCAATTGCCACCAGGGGCTTATCTGTCATGCCCCGCATTTTACGCACCCCTTCTAACTGCCATTCAGTAACCGTATCGGTCTTAGTAGCTGTCAGGAAAACCGGGCTTAACGCCAGGTAATCTGCCAGCCGCGCATCTTCTGTATTTACTTGCTGCTCATACTCGATTGAAAGGCCGAGCAGGGAGCATTCAGGCCATTCCTGTTTTACTGCGGCGGGCGGGACATCTGAATTTCCCACATGTATGCCTGCCGCCCCGCATTGTTCGGCCACCCAAAGGTTGTCGTTAATAATCAAGGGGACATTATATTTATCCAGGATCGC
>JBQGEO010000163.1:0-5559 GCA_052039655.1 Pararcticibacter sp. | reverse complement strand
AAGCTTACCAGGATGCTTATGTGTACGATGGCCAGTTCTCGGAGCATCGTAAGAAGTTCTTCGGTATAAAAGCAGATGAAAACCCCGCCAGTCAGTTCATCGTTTTTTCACAAAATCATGATCAGGTAGGAAACAGGATGTGCGGCGAGAGGATCAACCGCCTGCTCAGCTTCGAAATGAAAAAGCTCGTTGCAGCTTCAGTCCTTCTTAGCCCTTACCTTCCCATGTTGTTTATGGGCGAAGAATGGGTGGAGCCCAATCCTTTCCTTTACTTCGTAAGCCACACAGATCCTCAGCTGGCAGAAAGCGTGAGAAAGGGAAGAAAAGAAGAATTTGCGGATTTCCATGGGCAGGGAGAAGCTCCTGACCCTGTATCTGAAAAGACATTCCAGCAGTCGAAGCTTCAATGGCATCTTCCCGGGCAGAAGCCTCACAGTACCGTATTAAACTATTATAAAAAGTTGATTTCGCTCCGCAAAACACATCCCGTATTAAAAAATTCGGGAAGGAAAGAAATGAGAGTTTCCTCGGATCAGACCACTGAAACACTGGTTTTGCAGCGCTGGTATGAGAATAATATGGTGGTTTGCCTGATGAACTTTTCTGAAAAAGAACAGCAGATCATGATCCCGGAAATAAAAGAAACATGGACGAAGATCATCCATTCTGCAGATACAGAATGGCACGGGAGCAACGACGTTCCTGATACTTATACTGCGGGGGAAACTATTACCCTTCTGCCCGAATCAGTATTGGTACTCGAATAAAGCATTGTGTAAGTAATTTTGATTTTAACTCACAATTACTACATTTGACTGCCCGTTCAGGAGCAAGCCGATGTAGCTCAGCTGGTAGAGCAACGCACTCGTAACGCGTAGGTCGCAGGTTCGATCCCCGTCATCGGCTCCTTCTTTAATCTAATCCCTCTAAGATGTTCCTGATCGAATCAAGGAACTTTGTAATGATTGTTATCATGGCTTTTACTAGTTTATTTTGTGTAATACAATAATACCACGAATGCTTCCATTTAAAAATGACGTAACGCACGTTACCATTTGATAATCATCTCCTTCAGGCACATCGCTACCGGGCTGTGGAACCGCAGTTCATAAACAGATGCCGGAAGAATACCTGTTTATTCATTTTTATCCCTTTGCCCCCAAACAAGGATCTGTAGTTGGGGTTGTAAATGCTGAGAAAATTTCTTTGTATTGTAATAACCAGATAACTTATTCATCATGTCAGTTAATCCTGTCTCCACATATCGTTTGCAATTTCATAAAGAATTTACTTTCAATGACTTTGAACGTATCATCCCCTATCTCCGGAAACTGGGTGTCAGCACAGTATACGCTTCACCCGTTTTTAAATCTACTCCGGGAAGTACTCATGGATATGACGCATTGAACCCCCATCAGATAAATCCTGAGATCGGCACGGAGGACAAGCTAAAAGAACTCAGCAAACAGCTCCGGGAGCGTGGAATTGGCTGGTTACAGGACATCGTGCCTAACCATATGGCTTTTTCAACCGAAAACCCCTGGTTAAACGATGTACTTGAAAAAGGCACACAATCCAGGTATGCATCTTTTTTCGACACACCGCTTAGCAGCCCGTTATATAAGGACAGAATAATGGTGCCTTTTCTCGGAGCTCCGCTGGAAGATGTTATCAAAAATAGCGAACTCAAAATAGATTACCGGGAGGGCAGGCTTGTCTTCAATTATTACGACAACTTCTATCCTGTAAATCCACGATCTTATAACAAGATTATTAAAGATGGCGATGCCACGCTTTCTGACGGATTGGAACAACTGCTCGGACAAATGCAGCAAATTCACCAGGTAGAAGATCCTGAGCGCTATGCAGATGCATGGAACGAGTTTCTTTTACAGTTTAGCGGCCTGATGAAGAATAAAGAAACCAGCGCCTACCTGGTTGAACGCTTACAGAAGATCAATGAAGATCAGAACTTATTAATACAACTGGCAGAAGAGCAGGTTTACAGGCTCTGCAACTGGCAGGAGACAGACCATCAAATTACGTTCCGCCGCTTTTTTACCGTTAACGGACTAATCTGTCTCAATATTCAGGACAAAGACGTCTTCGCAACTTATCATCAATATATTAAATCACTTCTTGATGAGGGGGTATTTACAGGACTGAGAGTTGATCATGTCGACGGACTTTTCGATCCCTCTGGTTACATTGAGAAGTTAAGAGAACTGGCAGGAGAAGAAACCTACATTGCGGTAGAAAAAATCCTTGAGCAGGGTGAGGATCTTCCCCAGCACTGGCCCCTGCAGGGAAATACCGGATACGATTTTCTCGCCCTGGTCAACAACCTGTTCACCAATAAGGAGAGTGAGAAATCCTTTACCCGTTTTTATAGCAGTATCACGGGTGAAGAAGCAGATGTACAACAGCAGATCTACCATAAGAAAGCCTACATCCTTTACGAACACATGAGAGGTGAACTGGATAATCTCTACAGGCTTTTGATTGAATCAGATCTGCTTGATGCAGGTGCCCGGGCCCAGGTAAAAGAAGAGGACTTAAAGGCTTCTATTGGAGAATTGCTGATCCAATGCCCGGTATATCGCTATTACGGGAATCAGTTTCCTCTCGAAAACGAAGAAGAAGCTGCAATAAGAACCATCCTTAAACGGATTCCCCGCGAAAAACCCGAACTGACCGCCTCCGTCAGGCTGCTGGAAGAGATCATTCTGCATAAACCTCAAAAAGGCGATAACGATTATAATCAAAGGGCCTTATACTTCTATCAGCGCTGTATGCAATTCAGCGGCCCATTGATGGCAAAAGGTGTTGAAGATACCCTGATGTACACATATAACCGCTTTATTGCCCATAACGAAGTAGGAGACTCTCCGGAAGCCTTTGGGCTAAGCCAGGAACAGTTTCATGAAAAGATGCTCCAGCGGCAGCAAAGCTGGCCTCTTTCGATGAACGCAACTTCTACTCACGACACCAAACGCGGGGAAGATGTGCGGGCTCGATTAAACGTCCTGAGTGATATTGGGAAGGAATGGATGCAGGTCGTCGAAGAATGGTTTGAAATTAACTCCCCTCATAAGAAAAATGATGCTCCCGACAAGAATGATGAATATCTGATCTATCAAACTCTGGCAGGAGCTTACCCTATGCCCGAACACAGTGAGGACAATTTCAGCGGGCGGATCCAGAATTATATAGAGAAGGCCCTTCGGGAAGCAAAACAGAATTCGAACTGGACTACGCCTGATACCGCTTACGAAGAGGCAGCTAAAAACTTCGCCGCTGATATCCTCCGGGAAGGAAGTACGTTCAGAAAGAGCTTTGATCCATTCCACCGGAAGATAGCAGATCCCGGCATCATTAATTCCCTTGCCCAGGTGTTACTGAAATTTACCTGCCCCGGACTTCCCGACACGTACCAGGGCTGCGACCTCTGGGATCTCAGTATGGTAGACCCGGATAACCGGCGGCCGGTAGACTACGAACTGCGAACCCGAATGCTCGAAGAACTTGAGGAGAAGGAGAACACCGCAAACTTCCCGGCGTGGCTCTGGGCAAAACGGTACGAGGGACATATTAAATTATGGCTGACTCAGAAGCTTATGAAGGAACGTGCAGCCAACGATGATATTTTTTCTAAAGGTGAATACATTCCCCTGAAGGTAAAAGGCAAGTATAAAGACCACATATTTGCCTTTGCCAGAAGCTTCCGCGGAAGCTGGTATGTAACCGTGGTTCCTTTACATATTGCACAGATCTGTAAAGAGCAGGATGAGACCCCGGTGAACATCAATTGGAAGAACACCCGTATTATTTTACCGGCTTCCGTGCCGGACAAATGGAACCATCTTTTAATAAGCGGGCTGGAAGGTAAAGCTGAACATGAACTGCCGGTTAAAGAGATATTCGGGGAGCTCCCGTTTGCACTGTTAAAATTGCAACGAAAGGATTCAGGACGTGGCGCAGGTATCCTGATGCATATTTCATCTCTACCCTCCCCTTTCGGTACCGGAGATTTCGGTCCGGACGCAAGAAACTTTGCAGATTTCCTGGCCCGCAGCAAGCAGAAATACTGGCAGTTGCTTCCTCTTAGCCCCACCGAACAGGGATGTGGTTATTCCCCCTACAGCTCCTATTCGAGCATGGCGGGCAACCCCTTGCTCATCAGTCCCGAACTCCTGGTCCGGGATGGACTTCTGTCGCAGAAGAAAGTAAATGAGCAGATCTTACATCCCAGATCGAGAGCAGATTTTCAGGCCGCAGAAAAGCTAAAAGATATATTATTTGAAAAAGCATATCGTAAATTCTTAAAAGGAGAGTCAGCAGTACTAAAAAAAGAATTCTCGGAATTCTGTCAGCGTGAATCAGCATGGCTCGACGATTTCTCGACATACATTGTACTCAAACAGCAGCATGGAGGGCAAGCGTGGTATCAATGGCCGGAGAAGTACAAATTTCGGGAACAAGCTGCACTGAAAGGGTTTGAGCATGCCAATGGGGATGCAATTGAAAAGGCCAGATTCCTTCAGTTCATCTTTTTGAAACAATGGAATGACCTGAAAGCGTATTGCAACAACCTGGGGATACAGCTTTTCGGTGATATGCCTTTCTATGTCAGTTATGATTCCGCTGATGTTTGGGCAAACCCCGGGATTTTCTGTCTCGATCAGGGTGGAAACATGACCGGGGTGGCGGGCGTTCCGCCTGATTACTTCAATGATAACGGTCAGCTATGGGGAATGCCCGTGTTCCGGTGGGATGTCCTTAAAAAGCAGGGATATTCCTGGTGGGTGAAGCGGGTGAAGAAAAACATCGAGCTTTTCGACTTGCTTCGCTTTGACCATTTCCGGGCCTTTTCTGCTTACTGGGAGGTACCAGCATCAGAAGATACCGCTAAAAACGGAATCTGGAAGCCAGGCCCGGGTAAAGATCTTTTCAAGGCTCTTCAGAAAAATCTGGGCAGGCTGCCTTTTGTCGCAGAAGACCTGGGAGATATTGACGCTCCTGTTTATGCGCTTCGGGATGCCTTTGGTTTCCCCGGAATGAAAGTTTTACAATTTGCCTTTGGGGAAGACATGCCTGAGGCCATTGCTATTCCGCATCATTTCACCTCTAATTTCTTCGTATATACCGGAACCCATGATAATAACACTACGAGAGGCTGGTTCGACAAAGATGCAGACGAGACCATTAAGAAAAATCTCCGGGAGTATACAGGACTTGAGGTGAAGTCAAAAAACATACATCTGATTCTTGCCAGGATGGCATATGCATCCGTCGCAAGAGTGGCGATCATTCCTTTACAAGATATACTGGGGCTCGATGAAAAATCGCGGATGAATAGCCCGGCGTCTGTAGAAAACAACTGGATTTGGCGCCTTAAGCCCGGCCAGTTAGGGAAGAATGAGGAAGATTTACTAAGCGAATGGACACGAATTTATGACAGGTAGGCAAATAGGGCATCACAGGCGTGAGATGTAAGTACCAAAACTCATATCTCACACTTGTATACCCATGTTTGTATTTTATTGGGTCTTTACAGCC
>JBQGEO010000162.1:0-2431 GCA_052039655.1 Pararcticibacter sp. | reverse complement strand
GGAGGGAGGAACAACGCCTTCTTACGGAATTATCAAAAGATGTGTCAATCTGTTGAATATTCCTGTTTTTCCTATTATCCGGCCTCGCGGAGGTGGCTTTGTTTACACTGACGAGGAATTTGAGGTAATGAATGAGGAGATTGAGATGTGTAAAGCGCTTGGGTGTAAGGGTGTAGTGTTGGGAATACTGGAGACGGACGGCAGTATTGATATGGAAAGATGTACTGAGCTGATCGCGCTGGCGCGGCCTATGGAAGTCACGTTCCATCGCGCTTTTGATTGTTGTAATGATCAGAGTGAGGCACTGGAGGATATTATATCACTTGGTTGTGAAAGGGTGCTTACTTCTGGAGGTGAAGCTTCTGCTTATGAAGGAAGAGATAAAATAAGGCAACTGGTTGAGCAGGCGGACGGACGGATCATTGTGATGGCTGGCGCTGGAGTGAATGTGGCAAATGTAGTGTCTGTAGCTAAAGAAAGCAAAGCAAGTGAGCTTCATAGTACAGCGAAAGTACTAAAGGGTGAAGGTGGTGAATTTGAAATAAAGTCAATAATTTCATCTGAATTTTATCAAACATCCAGTAATCTGGTTGAAGAGATGAGGAAATTGTTAATGAAAGCGTCTGTGTAATGCGGTTTTATTGATATCCGCTTGCTGTTTCGTTATAAAACCTTAATAAACTTTTATAAAAAATTAAAAAGTCCTTGATTGTTTGTGAAATTAAAGTTAAGTTTACTTTAATTATATGACTAGCAACGTTAAGAATAAACAATTAAGGGCTGATATACTTCGTAACGTATATTATAAAGATTGTTTATCGCTTACCGAACTTAGCAAACTAACCAATAAGAGTCTTCCTTTAATAACAGCGGCGGTAAGTGAATTGATTCAGGATGGCTTCCTGGCAGAGCATGGTCTTGCTCCTTCAACGGGCGGCCGGAGACCAGCTGTATTCCTCTTTAACAGAGAGAAGCCGAGGTATATTGTCTCTGTGGCAATGGATCAGCTTTTGACGCGCATCGCTATATACGATCTGTTTAAGAACTGTGTCTATCCTGTACAGCAGATGGAACTAAATCCATTTGAGGATGGAGACGGCCTGGATAAACTGATCTCATTTATCAAGAGCCATATAAAGGCTTCCGGCTTGTCTCAAAAAGAGATCCTGGGTGCTGGAATCGGGATGCCTGGCTTTGTAAATTCAGAAAAGGGGATTAACGAATCGTTTTTTTATACAGAGAGGGTTAGCTTAAAACAATATCTGTCGGATGAAACCGGTCTCCCGGTATTTATAGATAATGATTCCAGCCTGGTTGCCCTTGCAGAACACAGATTTGGAGCCGGTGCGGGCATAAAAGAGCTCTTAGTTGTCAATATTGGATGGGGAACGGGTTTGGGAATGATCGTTAACGGACGCCCATTCAAAGGCTATAGCGGATATGCAGGCGAATTTAGTCATATTCCGCTGTCGCAAACTAATAACCTTTGCTCCTGTGGAAAACGTGGTTGCCTGGAAGTTGAAACCTCGCTTCTTGCGATGATAGAAAAAGCAAGGACAGCTATGGCTTCAGGGGCGGATTCAGTTTTAAAGCGATATTCTGAAGATTCTGCCTGGATAAGCGGAGAGCAGTTTCTCGAAGCTGCCAGAAAAGGAGATCCTCTCTCTTTATCGGTTTTGGCCGAGTCCGGATATCTTCTGGGAAAGGGCATTTCTACATTGATTCATATTATGAATCCTGAAAGGATTGTTCTAAGCGGCCGCGGAGCCGTAGCAGGTAAAATGTTCCTGCCAGTGATTCAACAAGCTATAAATGAATTTTGTATACCCAAAATTGCTGAACAGACTACAATAGTGGTTTCGGAACTCGCTCACGAAGCAGAATTAGTTGGTGCAGCAGGACTTGTAATTGATAATTGCGATTTTCAGTAAGGTGCTGATTTACGGTTTGAAATCTAACTAACGATCAAGTTATGAAATTGATTAATGAAGAACATTTGCTGACTTCGCTGAAAGCGGGAGAAGTTTTTGCATTTGACAGGATCTATACCGCTTATAGCAAAATGCTTTATGCCTACCTGTATGCAAGGCTGGATGATCAGGATCTTTGCAGTGATATTCTTCAGGATGTTTTCATATCGCTATGGGAAAAAAGAGAAACACTTCGGATTGAAGCATCTTTAAAGTCTTATCTTTTCCAGGCCATCAAATATAAAATAACCGATCAGTACAGAAGAAATTACAAGTATCAGAAATACCTGACCGAACTTGGCGATTACCTGAATACCCATTTTACCGCCCCGGTTGATAATATTGATCAAAAGAACCAGTTAAAAGGGGTTATGCATACCATCGACGGTTTTCCTTGCAGGATGAAGGAAATATTTATTCTTAGCAGGTTTGAGCATCTTTCGGTAAATTCAATAGCTGAG
>JBQGEO010000161.1:0-5791 GCA_052039655.1 Pararcticibacter sp. | reverse complement strand
ACTCATAACTCCTAACTCATCACCCATAATTCATTGCCCTCTTCCTGCAAATTTGTCGATGAGATTCATTACATCTACGCCGTCCCGGCCCGTGCAGGGATTCGGGCCGGTTCCGAGGAAATACTTTACGACTTCTTCGATCATGGGTTGCTGAATGTGCTGCGGCAGTTCAAATTCAATACGTTCTTCTTTATCACCAAGCTTTAAAATGTAGTAATTGCCGAATACGGAAAATGAGATCTTGCCGTCGGATCCGATTATTTCACATATATCTTCACTAGCATTTGAAGACACGCTGAACGACCATATACCATTGAACAGGACTTTGTTTTCAAACAGGATTTGTCCCGCGACAAGATCGTCGGCATTATAAGCAGCTGCCTGATTAAGAGAGAGGCCGGAAGCATGTTTCGCCTTTCCAAAGAACCAGATCATCAGATCCAGCTGATGGGGGGCAAGATCGTGAAATAATCCGCCGCCGGAGACAGCGGGATCAAGCCTCCAGTTTTCCTCCGACCGGGCAATCATATCCGACTGCAGGGGCTGAAACAAACGGAGGTTTACCAGCCTGATGTCACCTATTGCACGCTCTTTTAGTAATTCTTTAATTTTTTTAAACAGGGGAAGGCCTCTGCGGTAATGAGCTACTGTATAGGGTACACCATATTCCGTAGCAGCCTGGTTCATTTTTGCAGCTGATGCCGCTGAGAGTGCTGCCGGCTTTTCTACGTATACCGGCTTTCCTGCTTTCAGTGCCGCGAGCGTATAGTCTTCGTGAGATCCCGGAGGTGTAGCGATATAGATGGCGTTTACCTCGGGATGGTTAATTAATTCACCGGCATTGCTGTACCAGTGAGGCACACCATGGCGTTTTGCATAGTCGGCAGCTTTGGCTGCGTCGCGCCGCATTACTGCTATCAGTTCTGAATTTTCGACCTTATTAAAAGCAGGTCCGCTTTTTACCTCAGTCACATTTCCGCAACCGATAATTCCCCATTTTATTGTTTGCATATTTTATGGCTATCGGCAATCAGCTGTCAGCAATCGGCTTTTGGCAATTAGCTTTTAGCAATGGGCTTTTGGCTTTTAGCTTTTAGCTTTTGGCTTTTGGCTTTTGGCTGTCAGATATTACCGGATGTTTATTAGCTGTTGGAAGTTAGCGATTGGCGGCTGGCCTCCAGACAGGGTGGCTTTAACTTTCTACTTTAAACTTTTTACTCTCAACTCTCAACTTTCAACTTTCTACTTTGAACTTATCTTCAGGGCTTTCAGCCAGTGTTCGATCCTGTCGGTCCAGTGATCCGGGGATTGGGCGGGGCGGATGCCGAAGCCGTGTCCTCCGGTTGGATAAATATGCATTTCTGCGGATACATTGTTTTTGACCAGGCTTTCGTAAAATTTGATGCTGTTGCCTACTTTCACAGCTTTGTCGTTTGAAGCGTGGATGAGCATCGTAGGAGGAGTTTCGGGTGTTACCTGCAGGTCATTTGAAAAGAAGCGGACAGATTCTTCGCTTGGGTTGGGCCCCAGGAGGTTGTCTCTTGACCCTTTGTGCATCAGGCTGTCACTCAGGTTAATGACAGGATAGACAAGGATCATAAAATCGGGGCGGAGGTTAATGCCTTCCTTGTTGTCGATATATGATTTCTGAAAGTGGGTTCCGGCAGTGGATGCGAGGTGGCCACCGGCAGAGAAACCAATGATCCCTACTTTGCCGGGATCGACAGACCATTCTTTAGCCCGGCTCCGTACGGTTTTTAGTGCTTGCTGTGCATCCTGAAGGGGGCCGATGGTCTTGTCCTTCATTGTCTTGTCTGAAGGAAGCCTGTATTTAAGGATAAAGGCCGCTATACCCATTTTGTTAAATTCTTTTGCTATATCGGTTCCCTCATTCGTGTAAGAAACGATCCAGTAGCCTCCACCGGGTACAATCACTACCGCTGCTCCTGTCGCCTTATCTTTAGGGGGAAGCCAAACTTCGAGGCTTGGCTCGGTAACTTTTCCATAGCGGATAAATCCCTGTTGGTCAGTTTTTTTTTCTTCTTTTTCTGAAGAGGCAATTGAATTAGGAATATTGCCTTCGTAAAGAGGGAATATCTGCTTTTGAGAATAGCTGGTCATTACAATACCTGTGAGCAACAAAGTAAGGGCTAATTTATACATTGGATTAATTTTTTTTGCAATATAACAATGTTTGCTCTTAGATTGAAAAAATGCCGTGAATGTTCTTCAGGAGGTTTATAGGGGGGGTAGCGAGGGGAAAGATTTGCCGGATTTTCCTCAATACTTCTCAGTATGAATAAATTAAATGAAATATTTTCTTGTTTAAACGTTAGTTTTTTCCGAAATTTACGTCATCAAGTTAAAGCGCTCTCTTATAATATCTTTGGCTTGCAATTTGTAGTGGAATTTGAAGTATGATGAGATATTTACTCCTGTTAACATTAATCGCACCTGCAACCTCCCTGAAAGCTCAATATCTGGACTGGCATATTTCTGCGCAGACTGGAAGCTGTAATTATGGTTCCGCCAATATGAATGGATCTGTGATGGTAGGATTCAGGACAGAGGCCGGTCAGGAACTATCTGTTGGACCTGTTTTTAAGAGTTATCTTGCAAACCAGAGATTTGGAAACATCGCCGGAGTGCGGGTTTATTCGCAGACCAGTGTCTCCGAAAAGGTAAGTTTCTACCTCCAGTGTGATGTGTCTAACAGTACCCAGTTCAGAACGGTGAGCATGGGCTCTCCGCTTCGTCTTGAAACAGGGATCGGAGTAAACTACATGTTTAATGAAAAGGTAGGGGTAGGGGCCGGTTATAACTTCGGTGACTATAATCCTTTAAGCAATGTAAGAAAAAGCAGCCCTGCGCTTAAGCTCGTATATCTCATTCCTTTCAGGAGCAATGGCTGGTGATAAGCCAGGTTCTTACTGAACTTTTTATTTCTTAATCTGTTTTTTATCATAGAGTTTGTATTATTACAGCGTTGGGATAAAAAAAGATGATAGAAAGACTACAAATTAAATCCGGCAGAAATGAGGTTTCCTTCCGGATAAGGCGATCTGCCAGTGCACGTGTGACCGTTGTATTTATCCACGGATTTCCCTTTCATTCCGCCATGTGGCTTTCGCAGCTGGAAGCTCTGCCAGATGATGTTCAGGGTATAGCTTATGATATCAGGGGATTTGGTAACAGTTCAACTGATCATCATTTTTACAGCACCGACCTTTTTGCCAGAGATCTTCTTGACTTGATCAGTTCTCTTCAACTCGACAAAGTAGTATTATGCGGAATCTCAATGGGGGGGTATGTGGCTTTGAGAGCTGCTGAGATCGCTCCGGAGAAGATAAGCGGACTGATTCTTTGCGATACGAACGCCGGAGCTGATTCAAACGAAGCTAAGTTGAGAAGGTTTGCATCGATTGATCAGGTGCTTTATTCGGGGACGGAGATTTTTGCTGATGATTTTATGAGTAAGCTGTTCAGCGAAAAGACCTGTTCTTCCAATCCTGCTTTGTGTGATTTTATCCGGGAGATGATCGTGCATGCACCTATTCCCGTTATATGTGCCACTCAGCTTGCTCTTGCTTCCAGAACTGATACAATATCTCTTCTTCCCCTGATAGATGTACCAGTACTGGTTATACGGGGGCGTGCAGATAAGCTTACCACACCTGAACAGGCGAGTGTATTATCCTCCAGGATCAGGCAGGCTGAGGCAGAAGAAATAGCTGATACCGGACATCTGCCCAATTGTGAGGCACCTGCTGATTTCAACCGGGTGATGAACCAGTATCTCAGCAAACATTTTCTTTCCTGATTGTTTTATCTGGGCGATGACAGAAACTGAACAGTTGCTCGAAGAAAATCACCTGATTTATATAAGCGATACCCATCCGGGCATCAGAAGAGAAAAAGGAAAAAATGGCTTTGTTTATCTCAATAGCCGTGGGGCGGAAGTTACGGATGAAAAGACACTTGACCGGATTAAGAAGCTGGTGATCCCTCCTGCATGGGAGAATGTGTGGATTGCTGGTAAAAGCAATGCTCACCTTCAGGCTACGGGGATCGATCAGGCGGGGCGGAAGCAGTACAAATATCATCTGCGCTGGTCGCAGATGAGAAACGAGAATAAGTTTTCGAGGCTGCTGGAATTTGGAAGGAAGCTGCCTGAGTTCCGGCGCAATCTGCTCAAGGATTTGCGAAGGCGGGGGCTCGACCAGAGGAAGGTACTGGCTATTGCTGTGAACTTTATGCAGAAAACCCTGATCCGTGTGGGAAATGAGGCGTATAAACAGCTTTACGGCTCTTATGGATTAAGTACCCTGCGCGATAAGCATGTTAAGATAGACGGAAGCCGGATGATGCTCTGCTTCAGGGGGAAGAAGGGGATTATGCACCAGATTAAGCTTACCGACAGGAATCTTGCCAGGCTGGTTAAGAAGTGCAGGGATATCCCCGGTCAGGAACTGTTTCAATATTATACGCCTGAAGGGGAGCGTTGTTCAATCGATTCAGGCATGGTAAATACTTATATTAAAGAAATAACGGGATGCGACTTTACTGCAAAGGACTTCCGCACGTGGTCGGGCACGCTGGAGGCATTGCGGGTGTATTCTGAATACGAGTATCCTGAATCAGAAACAAAAAGGAAAAAAATAACCATCGCTGTCCTGGATACCGTGAGTGCCCGGTTAGGAAATACACGGTCTGTCTGTAAGAAATATTATGTATACCCGGCTTTAGTGGACGCTTATGAAGAAGGGGCGTTATTACCTTTTTTAAAGAAGGTTAAGAAGAATGCTCTTATTGCTCCGGACTCCGGTTTGAATGAAGACGAGAAGGTGCTGCTTTCTTTTCTTAAGTCTGAACTCAAGAAGAGAAAAAGTTAAATACGGAAATATACCTGCAAAAATTGCTGAACTCCTCCTACAACCGTCCAAAGCCTCACTTTTATCTTATTATAATCTTTTATCTTATTGTAATTTTTCATAGTCTGATATTTTGGGATAACGGCCTCCATTAGTAAAACAAGCCTGTATTCCCTCTGAACCAAGAAAAAATCCTGCCAAATGAGCTAAATTGATTGTTTTTAAGGAAATAGAGAAGATTTACAGACGGAAAATGAAGTATTTGTGCATAATATACACTTTCCAGTGCTGGCAAGTGTATGTTTATTGATACATTATGTAAACATTTTCGACGTTCCCAGGAGCGCCTGCGGCGATACATCCATACTAAACTTTATGAATCTGAGTGGCTGGAATTTCTTCTTCATAATAGGGGACTGTTTGCCTCTGAAAGTTTTAGGACAAAGCAGTTTGGTATATCAGAAAGGATATTAAAAGAACTTTCCCGCGTGAAGTGTGAGGGAAGGCCCGGTCAGAAAAATGAGGCAGCTGTTTCATATCTATCCGTAATAAGCTGACGGATACCTGGTAATTAATTCTGTACTTATTTTTAATTTTAATATTATTTATCTATTTTTGCCTGGCAAATAATAAATTTATTTGCACATGCATCTTGATCCCGAAAAGTTCGTCGCTGAAGGCCTCACTTACGACGATGTATTATTAATCCCCGCATATTCTGAAGTTTTACCGCGTGACGTAGAAACCAGCACGTATCTAACCAAAAAGATTCGTTTAAACGTTCCGGTTGTATCGGCCGCAATGGATACTGTTACCGAAGCGCAGCTTGCTATTGCTATTGCACAGGCGGGTGGAATGGGTATTCTGCACAAGAATATGACTCTAGAACGGCAGGCTGAAGAAGTCAGAAGAGTCAAGCG
>JBQGEO010000160.1:0-2945 GCA_052039655.1 Pararcticibacter sp. | reverse complement strand
GTCAGTCTCTTCTCCGGGTAAAGTGTTTTAGCGGCAGATATACACGCTCGTAACTCTTCCGGATGATGCGCATAATCGTCTATGTAAACAACTTCTTTCTTTTTAACAATAAACTCAAAGCGCCTTTTTACGCCTTTGAATTCTTCAACAGCCGCCTTCACCTTATCCACGGGAATTGATAAAAGCAAGGCTGTTTGTATCGCGGCAACTGCATTTTCTATATTATGAAGTCCCGGCAACTGCATAGTCACACCCTGTATTGCCAGAGAGCCGCTTCTGAAATCGAACTTAAAACAGCCATTTTCTACCCGGATATTCTCAGCATAGACATCCGCTTTTTCCCTGGCGGAATAAGAGAGTCCATTCTCCAGAGGAAGGCCCTTTCTGCAGATCAGGCTGCCCCCGGTCTTGAGCTGGCCGGCGAACATTGTAAATGATTCCACCACGCTGTCTGCACTTCCGTAAATATCCAGATGATCCGCATCCATGGAGGTGACAACAGCTATATCAGGATGCAGGGTGAGGAATGAACGATCATACTCATCTGCTTCCACTACCACAACTCCGTTATTGCCGAGCAAAATGTTCGTGTTATAATTAGAAGATATCCCACCAAGAAAGGCTGTGCAATCGTACTGTGTATGTTTTAATATATGAGCAATAAGAGTAGACGTCGTAGTTTTTCCATGTGTACCAGCAACTGCAATGGTAAACATTCCGGCACTTATAATTCCAAGGACCTCCGAACGCTTTTTAACACTAAAACCAGCTGATTTGAAATAATTCAGGATAGCCGAATCCGCGGGAATAGCCGGAGTATAAATTACAAGTACCGAATCATTCACCGGGCTAAAAACAGGAGGAACAGATTCTACACTATCAGCAAAGGAAATATCGATTCCTTCTGCCTCCAGCTCTGTTGTCAGCTCTGTAGGAGTCCGGTCATAACCGTTCACTAAGCACCCCCGCTTATGAAAATACCGGGCAAGAGCACTCATCCCGATGCCACCGATTCCTACGAGGTAAACTGGTTTAATAGTCTCCAGCCGCATTTTATCTATTCCTGTTTTACTTAGCTATCTTAAGTACCTCCTGTGCAATCACCATATCCGCATCAGGCAGCGCCATTTTTCCTATTTGCACGGACAATTCCTCACACTTTCTCTCATCCTTTATCAGGTTCAGCGCAATGTCTGTCAGCTCCTTTACCGCCCTGTCATCCGGAACCAGAATAGCGGCCCCTGCTTTCACAAGCGCCAGCGCATTTTTTGTTTGATGATCTTCCGCAACATTGGGCGAAGGGACCAGGATCACCGGCTTTTTAACCACACAAAGCTCTGCTATTGTTCCGGCACCCGCCCTCGCTATGATGACATCCGCAGATGCATAAGCAAGATCCATCCGGTTAAGAAATTCGGTAACACACAAATTAGACCCGTCCGTTTCACCGATTTCATCTTTTACCGCCTGATGATAATATTTACCGGTCTGCCATATCACCTGGATATCTTCAGACATGAACTTGTACAAGCCGGCAAGCATACTTTTATTTAAAGTCCCCGCACCAAGGCTTCCCCCGGTAACAAGCACTGTCTTTTTTCGGGGAGACAATCCAAATGATGCTAATCCCTGCTCCCGCTTCCCCTCTATATCAACTGCTTCTTTTCGTATAGGGTTTCCCGTCATCAGTATCCTTTCCTTCGGGAAAAATTTCTCCATCTCGTCAAATGCCACACAGATTCGCTGTGCCTTTCCTCCAAGCCTTTTATTGGTCATTCCGGCATATGAGTTCTGTTCCTGAATCAAATAGGGTACATCCATTTTACCTGCCATATGCAGTAAGGGTCCCGAAGCATAACCTCCAACTCCCACCGCGACATCCGGCTTGAATTCCTTTATTACAGATTTCGCTTTACTTAAACTAAGGAGAATCTTAAAAGGCAGCATTAAATTCTTCAAAAGCGATTTGCGCTGAAAACCCGCGATGTCCAATCCGACTATTTCATAGCCTGCCTGTGGAACCTTCTCCATTTCCATCCGGCCCTTTGCTCCCACAAACAAGATCTCTGTTCCGGGATCAATTCTTTTCAACGCGTTCGCGATTGAGATCGCCGGGAAAATATGCCCTCCCGTACCTCCACCGCTTATGATTACTCGCTTTGCCATAATTTTACCTAACCAGACCTTCGGCTATCGCGCCAGCGATGAGCTTTTGGTCCTCTATATTGATTCAATTAATTCAGTATATAATACCGGTCTAACCCACTGCCGGAATCTCTCCCACTACCACCTTCTTTTCATCCGGGTCCCCGCCATTCTTCTTTTCTTCAATATCGCGGCTTACACTTAATATAATTCCAAATGCGACACTCGTAAACAAAATAGAGGTTCCTCCCATACTTACAAGAGGAAGAGGTACACCGGTGACTGGACCCAATCCTACAGCAACAGCCATATTCGCAAAAGCTTGGATAGTGAGACTGAAGCTCAAGCCCGCCGCAAGCAACGCCCCGAATGCTTTCGGACTCGCCGTAACTATCAGGATACACCGGTACAAAAACACCAGATATATAATAACCAGCACGATACCGCCTAACAATCCATATTCTTCAATAATTAAAGCATATACAAAATCTGAATATGGATGTGGCAGAAAATTTCTTTGAGTACTGTTACCTGGCCCTTTTCCGAGAAATCCCCCTGTAGCTATGGCAATTTTCGACTGATTGGCCTGAAAAGACTTATCAGGATCCGCTTTTTCAGGATGCATATAGGCTTCAATACGCGAGGCGTATGTTTTCCGCCTCGGACCTAAAAAAATTACTCCCGTAAGAAGCACAGCACCAGCCAGACAAACGATCAGTATCTGCTTAATACTGATCCTTCCGATTATAAGCAATAAGATACTTACACCAAACAGCATCAGCGCAGTAGAGAGGTTTGCC
>JBQGEO010000159.1:0-2978 GCA_052039655.1 Pararcticibacter sp. | reverse complement strand
GCCGTCTCTGCTGGTATGATAAGATCAGTTGCACAGGACGGGACATTTGACCCTAAAGGCGGGCTTAAATTAGGCGTCTGCGGCTCTCAGTGGGCTGTGGCCGATTCTTATACATCTACGGGAAGCCTCTATATCTGTACGGAAGGTTTTCTTGCCCTGGGTCTCCCGGAAGGCGATCCGTTCTGGACTGAACCGGCTCGGGAATGGACTTCACAACTGGTATGGTCGGGAAAGCCGGTAAAAAATGATCACGCTGCACATTATTGATTATGAGTATAAAACCTTTCTTACTTTTTGGAGCAATATTGCTCGCTGTTCAGCCCTCAATGGCAGGGCCGGATAGTACGAATATTATCAGATCCGGTTTTTCTGAAGCAGAAAAACAATATACACAGATGCTTGCAACAGCAACTAATCTTACCCTGTATCCCCGTTCCGCAGATCCTAACGGGAAGACAACCTTTACGACGATAGGAGACTGGACCGGCGGTTTCTGGCCGGGTTGCCTGTGGTATGTGTATGAATATACAAAAGATGAAAAATGGAAGGCTGCTGCAACGAAATGGACAGAGTCGCTGGAGAAGAATCAATACAATACTTCTCACCATGATATCGGCTTTATGATGAATTGCAGTTACGGGAATGCCTACAGGATTACCGGGAATGAAGCGTACAAGAAGATCCTGGTTCAAAGCGCGAAATCACTCGTTACCCGCTTTAATCCTAAAGTGGGGGCGATAAAATCATGGAATACTTTTAAGTCATGGGGAGGGAAATCTGTATATCAGTATCCGGTGATCATTGACAATATGATGAACCTTGAACTGTTATTTCTCGCATCTAAATTTTCGGGAGACAAAAGCTTCAGGGATATTGCTATAAAACATGCTGAAACAACCCTTAAAAATCATTACCGGTCCGACTACAGCTCTTACCACGTGGTGAACTACGATGAGAATACCGGCGAAGTCCTGAGCAGAGAAACGGCACAGGGATTTTCGGATAATTCGGCATGGGCAAGGGGGCAGGCCTGGGGCCTGTACGGGTTTACGCAGGTATTCCGGGAAACCCGCCAGAAGAAGTTCCTCGATGCTGCGGTTAAGATGGCTGAATTTTATATTAATAACAAGAACTTACCCGCAGACAAAGTGCCTTACTGGGATTTTAATGTTGATCAGAAGGGGTATAATCCTAACTGGAGATATGAGCCATCAAAATTCAGAGAGATCCCCCGGGATGCATCGGCGGCGGCTATCACTGCCTCAGCCCTCCTGGAGCTGAGTACCTACGTCAAAGGAAAGCAGAGGACCCTCTTTTTCGACACGGCGAAGATGATCCTGAATTCTTTATCCTCCGGTTCATATACTGCGCAGCCGGGATCAAACGGTTATTTCATTCTGAAACATAGTGTCGGCAGTATTCCTCATGGCGGGGAAATCGATGTGCCGCTGGTGTATGCTGATTATTATTATCTCGAAGCTTTACTGCGTCTTTCCGGCGCTATGCGTTTTTGATATGCTTGGTTCAATTATGAAACGATATTTTTCTTCCCTTTTAAGCGTTGGCTTGTTGTCATCCTGTATGATGACATATTCTTCTTCATTCGGACAGGCCAATACAGAGAGCGAATGGCAAAAAATGAACGCGTCAAAACAAGACGCGCTTAAGGAATTCCAGGATCTGAAGTTTGGAATGTTTATTCACTGGGGTCTTTATTCCATTCCCGCCGGTACCTGGAAAGGGAAGAAAATGGAAGAGATGAAGGGACCGGGCGTAGCGGAATGGATTCAACTGGCTGCTCAAATCCCAAGGAAAGAGTACGCCGCACTTGCGGATCAGTTTAATCCTGTATCGTTTAATGCTCAAGAAATTGCGCGAATGGCAAGGGATGCGGGGATGAAATACCTGGTTATTACGTCGAAGCACCACGAAGGGTTTGCAATGTATAAGTCTGATGTCAGCAGCTTTAATATAGTAGATGCAACGCCATTCAAAAGGGATGCTGTTGCTGAACTGGCCAGTGCTTGCCGTAAGTACGGGGTTCGTTTCGGGGTCTATTATTCTCATAACATCGATTGGGCAGACGGTGCTGATGCTCAATATAAAGAGACAAAGGAAGTTAATGACCGGTTGGGTAAACCTACCAGCACCTTCGGTGCTAACTTGTGGGACCCCAGCCCAAATACATACCAGGAGTACCTTGATAAGAAGGCTGTACCACAGGTAAAGGAGCTGCTGACGAAATATCCTGACATCCGTTATATGTGGTTTGATATGCCTGAGCTGATTAA
Source organism: Pararcticibacter sp. (assembly GCA_052039655.1). Lineage (GTDB taxonomy): Bacteria > Bacteroidota > Bacteroidia > Sphingobacteriales > Sphingobacteriaceae > Arcticibacter. Next base: position 687 of record JBQGEO010000159.1, on the reverse strand, counting down.
GAAGGAGCAGAGCTTTCGTTTTTATAAAACAGTATATGATATCAACCCGAAGGTAATTGTAGCGGAGAGGATCGGTAACAAGATGGGGGATTATGCGATTCCGGGAGATAATCAGATTCCGGAGGACAATAAGTATAGTATGCCATGGGAGACGGTAGGCACTTTCAATAATTCATGGGGCTACAAATCTTATGATCATGATTGGAAAAGCGCCCAGGAACTATTGTACTGGCTTTTGCAGATCGTGAGCAAAGGAGGGAACTACATGCTCAACATCGGACCGCGGGCCGATGGCTCGGTTCCTGAGCCAGTAGTAAAAAACCTCAAAGAGATCGGAGAATGGATGAAAATGAATCAGGACGCGATCTATGGTTCTTCGGAATGGAAGATCAGTCATGAAGGCCCTTCAGACTATAAAATAACCGACACCGAACAGCGTGAGCGGGATGGCTTTAAAGCCTCTATAACACCTGCGGATTTCTGGTTTACGCAAAAGGCAGGAGTTGTCTATGCTATAGCCCTGAAATCACCGGCTAATGGGGAGGCTTTAATCGAGTCTATGCAGACATCTAGCGGAACAGTGAAGAAAGTGGTAATGGGAAAGACAAGTTTGAAATTCAGTCAGGGACAGAAGGGACTACGCGTTTTTTTACCAGCCAGTGTGAAAGATCTGCCTCATGGGTACTG
>JBQGEO010000158.1:0-6864 GCA_052039655.1 Pararcticibacter sp. | reverse complement strand
TCTTTCTTTACCCCAGTTTGGAGCCATGCTGCTATCCGGTTTAAAGGTACTGAATTTTGCAGCTGCTTTTTCCAGGAGTGGTTTTGCAGCATCTTTGCCTCCGCCGAATGCAGCAGGGGTGTAAAACAAGTTCTGCCCTTTCACCAGGTAAGGCCTGGGGTTCTCGGGGTTCAGAGCTATCGCTTTGTCTAAGGAGGCGGCAGCACTTTTCATGAACGACATCCTGTTCATAGGGTCGATGGACATTTTCATAAACTCAATGTAACCCCTGACTGTATAGATCTCGCTGTTCCCCGCGGAAAGCGAGTCTGCTTTCGCAATCTGATCCAGCGCTTTGTCTAGAAGAGGGTCCATATTTTCCTTCGTTCCTACGAGGCCTGCGATGAGATTACAGTAAGATGCATAATACGATGGCAGCCATTGTGTATTCTCTGCCCTGGCGATCCTCTCAAAATGATTTGCGGCTGCGGCGAACTCATCAGGGCTTTTTGCCGACAGAAGCAATTGCAGGCCTTTGCCCATCGCCAACTGGTACTTTTCAGACTGGGCGAACGAAGTAAGCGATACAAGGAGGAGCAGTACGATGGTGTTGAGTTGGATGAGTTTCATGTTCTTTTTAATTATTTGGTTCATGTAAATTGCTTTTAACGTACAAAGGTGTTGTCGCCGATGGTCATCAGTAATCCGATGAAAAAGTCGCGTTGAGCCGCCGGTTGGATGGCTTGTCTGAACTGACCGTCCCGTGAATAGTGATAGCCGTAAACGTTGTTGAATCCCGGAACGTTGGTCGCCGACAGGTACACCACTGTGAATTGGTTCAGTATATGAGTAAGATAGCTGACATTAAGACTGAGATTGTTGAAGTTGCCCGTTTTATCCCCCAGGTAAACCGGGTTTGCGGGATTAACGTATGTTCTGCCGGTAGCGAACGTGTACGTAGAGCTTATTTGTGAGTTCAATTTTTCAAAGAATTGCTTGTAAACCACATTTAAGGTGTGTTTGGCAGCAAAAGGAGGTACTGCCCTGCTTGGGTAAGTACCGAAGATCCGCCTGGTATCAAGAAAAGAATAAGAGATCCAGTAATCGGCATTCCGGATACTTTTCCTGTCCCTCCAGAATAACTCTGCACCTCTTGCATAACCGTTGCCGCTATTACTGAGCTGTCCGTCAAAATCCCGCGTGAGCCGTGAATAATCTTTATAATAAGCTTCAGCACGGAAGGTATAATCAGAGTTGCTGTACTGGTAATTAAGGATGTAATGATCGGCTTTTTCGAAATCCAGAGGCTGCATAATGAGGTAATCATCTTCAGGATTCTGATAAAATTTGCCGTATGCGAGGGAAACCTGGCTGAAAGAACCTGTCCGGTAGCCCAGAGAGGCTCTTGGTGCTATGTTATACTGATCCAGCCAGTAGGAATATTCGGATCTTAAACCAACCCTTGTTGCCAGGTTCGGTGTGATGAATATTTCGGCTTCAGAAAAAGCCGCCGTTAACTGGTCTTTGTACTGCCGGGAAAGCTGGTTCATCCCTTCCGCTCTTTTAAAAGCAAAGCTTTCTGCTCCGAATTTGATATTTGAGAGAGAGGAAATGTAATGCGTTGCTACCAGTCTTCCCTGGAAAACCCGGTCTGTCCTGTTATAGCGCTCTTCTTTTTGTATTCCCCCGTCGGAGGTATTGCTGAACGCAAGTCCCGCCTGGATCTTCCAGCTCTTTGCCAGGTAGTCCTGGTAGGATGTATTGATATAAGTATTTTTATTGGTGTTGCTGAAATAATCTGTCTCCTGAGGATTGTCTGTATCAATAACATTCAGGCCAAGTGAAGTCCTGCTGAAATCGCTATACCATTTGAACATGCCTGTTTTGGACGTTTTTAGTTTATACTGTAGCGTTGCCCCGTATTGTTCTGGTTCCTTATCCCAGTCCCTGTCCTGCCTGATAACCGAAAAGGCAGGTTTCAGATTATAGTAGAATCCCCCTGCTGTGAGTGCGCTTTTCTTAAAGCGGATGTTCTGATCTACGCCGGCGCCTACAGACAATAAAGAAAGTCCGGTAGTGGTTTTCTCGGGCAGGTCTTTGCTTTCAAGAAGCAGTGCAGAAGAGAGGGCTTGTCCATATAATGCGGAGTAGCCGCCGGCAGAAAAAGAGGTACCTTTAAACAGGAAAGGAGAGAATCTTCCCCTTGATGCCTGATCTGGCACCTGGGTGTTAAATGGATTCTTGATCAGCATGCCATCAAAGAAGGTTTTTGTTTCCGCTGCTGATCCTCCTCTCACAAACAGCCCGCTTTCAGCAAAGGTGGTCTGTGCTCCTGGCAGAGTTTGGAGGGCACTGATGATGTCGGCATTGGATCCGGCAGTCGTTGCAACGTCCAGCGAACTCAGGATGGTTCCCCGCTTTTTATCCCCGGTTTCAAATGTTCCCGCGGTGATCGTAACGGCGTCCAGTTCATTCACTTTCTTCCTCATCAGAACGCTGAGGTTTACCGCTTTGCCGTCAAGCTGTAGTTTCACACTATCGTCCTGGTAGCCGGTTGCAGAGTAAAGTAAGATAAATGCTCCTTTCTCTTCTGTGCTGAACGAGAATTTACCTGTGCTGTCGGAAGTGGCGCCGTCATACGTGTTTTTGAGTATAATATTGGCCTGTTTAATGGGCTGGCCCTTCTGATTCTTTATAGTGCCGGATATGATGGACTGAGAGAACCCGCTGAATGCGGTACTGAAGATTAACGTTGCAAGTAAATAATGTTTCATCGTTTCTGCGAATGCTGAACGAAGATGCATTTACAACAGGGCTATCCGAAGGTTTTCCTGACAAGAGGATGGAAAGCGGAGATAAGCGGAGGAAAAATACAGATAAGTAAAAGAGGAAATTAACGGACGACGCTGTCGTCGTCCGTTAATTTCCTGTTATTTATCCCACCATACACGCCCGGTTAATTTATCTCCGCCAGGGACGGAAGATGAGGCTGCGTTGTAGTTATCGGCATTAGTTAATGCTTCCGCTGCGGGATAGGGGAACCTTCTCGGAATAGTTCCACCCGTATTGTTATTCGGATATACTACCGGGTTGAGCTGGGGATATCCGCTTCTTCGCCAGTTGCTCCACGTCTCGTAAAAATCCAGCATGGTAACGGTATGTGCCCAGTATTGATTATTGATCATCGAAAGACCATTTGCCGCATTGTAAGGGTGATCGCCGGCAAATTGATCTGCTTCTGTGTCGCTGATAGCCATCGCCTGGTCATACTGGCCCAGGAAGGTAAGGGCACTTTTAAGACCCTCGCGGTAATGTGCTGCCGCCGATCCTCCGATAGCCCATCTTTGAGCGGCTTCTGCCAGCAGGAATTCCGTTTCTGCATACGTCAGGATAAACGTTGGTCCTGCTCTCTTGATCATTCCCGGGCTGGGTGAAGAATAATCAATAAAAGAAGTAAAGGATGGATGCTGCCTGATGTCCTGCGCCGCAATGCCGCTCAGATCTTTCCCATTGGGCATCCCTTTCTGTGCCGATGGCGTAGTGATGGCGTTTGGATTCTGGTCTTTATCCTTTGTCGATTCGTCGGGGTATAGCCTTGTTACTGCCACTTTCCCAAGGCGCGGGTCATTGGTCGCTTTCAGAAAATTTATGAAAGTATCTGACCACCTTACGTAGAAGTGTTCCTGACCACCGTCGCCCCTTAGTACCTGGCTGTTCCGGTTCTGGGTTACTCTGCCTCCTGACTCGTCATGTATGATAAAAGCGTTGTCTCCGTTGCCTGTCATCGTGTTTCCCACAGCTTTCTGTGCAAATGTTTTGGCGGTATTCTCATCAACTTTAGTTAACCTCATCGCCATTCTCAACAGGAGGCTATAGCCAAAACGTTTCCATTTTCCGATATCTCCTTTATAAATAGCATCCCCTGTAATCGTTCCGCCGTCATTTCCAAGAGCTGCACTGGCTTCTTCCACTTCCTTGAGTAAACCAGTATAGATGGACTGCTGGCTGTCGTATTTAGGATAATAATTATTAGTATGATATCCCATGCCGGCGTCCGTATATGGCACGTCCCCGTAGAGATCAGTTATACGCTCCATCACAATTGCTCTCCAGATCCGTGCAACCTGGTGCAGATTTTTATACTGAGCTTTGTCCTTTGTTATCTCTATAAGCTCGGTGACGGGTTTAACCTGTTCGGTATACGCTCCTACTGCGGAGGTTCCCCAGTAAGCCGAGGTATAGCCCTCATTAAGAATATATTTATCGCCCGCCCAATAAGAAATAACAGTGGAAAATCCCTGCATCATAGTCGAACAGTAAATAAGATTAGCCCGCCAGGTGTCGTAAGCAAAGTCGGTACTTCCTGTATAGTTAAGCTGGGCAGAGGTAAGCAGATAGTTAGGGTTGAAATTGCCGCTGCCGTAGCTTATCGGGTCTGTATTTATTTCTTCAAAGTCCTTGGTACAGGAAACCCCCGTAAACATCGCCAAAAGGACCAGGATATATTGATAAATATTGCTGTATTTCATGATGGTGGTATTTGATAATCCTGACATTATACTAGAGTTTTACACTTAGGTTAAGCCCCATGCTGCGGACAGGAGGAAGTCCCCCTAGTTCCAGTCCCGGAAAAGTAGCGTTGTAGCTGGACTCGGGATCAATGTTCTCTGTTTTCTTCATGAGTATAAAAAGATTCCGGCCGACAAGGCTGAGGGTTAATCCCTTGATCCTGTTTTTGAAAAGCCGGTCAGGAAAAGCATAGCCGAGTGTCAGCTGCCTGAACTTGATGAAGCTTGCATCCTCCACAAACTCTTTCGATACATTGTTAGCATAATTGCTGTAATAAGTTGCGGCATCGATCACCGTTGTCCCCGTTCCCCACGTGCCTTCCCTGTTCTCCAGTGTAGCCTGGTGAAGTCCGTTAATATATCCGTAATAGTCTGTCGCCGAGAAGATTTTTCCACCCCATTTGCCGTCGATAAGTGCACTGAACCTGAGGTTTTTGTATGAAAGCTCGTTGTTCCATCCGGCTGCCCAGCTATTGATCGCCGAGCCGAACGGTTGCAGGAGGCCTCTTTCGGGAACTCCGTTGCTGCCGCGTACTATCTGCCCGTTCCCATCGTACTGGTAATCGTAAGCCATCACTTGCAGCATAGGCATATTAAGGATGTGGCTAATAAATCCTACTCCTGAGCGGGAAGTAGCAAACGGCTGGCTCCTGGTTCCTGACGCAAGCGATTGCAGGTTGTTATCGTTATATGAGGTATTTACCGAGGTAGTCCATTTAAAATCTTTGGACTTTAAAATATCAGCAGAAACCAGCGCTTCGAATCCTTTATTCTGTATTTTTCCTGAATTAAGGATTGCGCCTTCATATCCCGTTGTCGGGCTTAAGATCACTCTCACAATCTCATCCCAGGACCTTTTAGTGTACCAGGTTAAATCGACAGTAAACCGGTTAAGGAGGCGCAGCTCGGTACCGATCTCGAATTCGCTTGCACTTGAAGCTTTAAGGGAAGAGTTTGGAATGGCTGTATTGGATATATTACCCAGAGGCTGTCCGGTGAGAGCCTCGCTTCTGATGCTGTATGCAAGTTGTGTATTATAAGGGTCTGTCGCTTGTCCAACCCATGCTATTCCGGTGCGCAGCTTGCCGAAATTGAGGAAGCCAGGCTTCCAGACCTCTGAAAAAACGAAGGATCCGCTGACCGAAGGATAGAACGTAGAAAGCTTATTGTCCTTTCCGGGAGTAGCAAGCGTTGAAAACCAGTCGGTTCTCGCCGTTCCTGTTATAAACAGCATACTTCTGTAGGCAACTTCAATGCTCCCGTAGAGCGATTGAGTCTCCATGTTGATGACGCTTCGGGTGACAGATTTGTTTGTTGCATTGCTTATGTTATACACAAACGGTATCGCATAGTCTGAGCCATTGTTGGTGGTCTGATCCGATTCCGTCTTCCTGTAACTTGCGCCGGCATTTAATGTTGCCGTCAGATCCTCAGCAGCTTTAAATGATTTGCCTATAAGGACGTCTGTATTAATGTCGGAGAACCGTGTATTCTGTTCTGCTATTTTACCTGCCGCATAATACGCAGTTCCTGATGGCACTACATTCTTGTAAACATCAGTATAGTAGTCCTGCCCCCCTCTAACCTGGAGAAACAGCCCGTTATCGAAAGTGTATCTCAGGCTGGCTGATCCCAGGAAGCGATTTCTGTTGGTGTTGTTCACAAAATTGTATGCTGCAAACCAGGGGTTCGTGTTGTAAACGTTTCCTTCATTATAGACGAGCTCTGCTCCGTTAGCCGTCGTGCCTGGTTTCAGATCGTTCACATTGATGCTCGTGGGAAGAAATGTGACATTGAAGTTAGCATTTCCGGCACCATCCGAAAGCATGGGCCTGTTGTTCGCCTGCTCCAGGATGTAGTTTGCTTTCGCCTCAACTGTCAGTCGTTTACTGGGATTGAAGTTTCCTGAAAGGTTAAAGGTCTGCCTGTTGAGTCCCGAATTGGGAACTACTGAATTGTTGTCGAGTGCACTGGCGGAGAAGCGCACTGTTCCTCCGTCGAATGTTCTGTTTAATGCGAGGGTGTTTGTCCAGCTTCCCCCGGAGCGGTAGAAGTTCTCAATGTTGTTTCTTTGTGCTGCGTAGGGTCTTGATACCCCATCGAACTGAACCACATTGGAACCGTCAAGCTTCGCCCCCCAGCTGGATCCGCCGGATGTAGCGGCTTCTTTAGCATCTGCCGGTTTCCTGTTATTGGCGCCCTGGCCGTAAACATACTGCCAGTTCGTTCTGTCCATTGCCTGTTCCCCGACATAATTGGAGTTGTATTCAATCTCGTTTCCTTTGCCGCTCTTCGTTGTTATCAGGATTACTCCGGC
>JBQGEO010000157.1:0-1973 GCA_052039655.1 Pararcticibacter sp. | reverse complement strand
GATGGGATTATCAAGCAGGATAGTATGATAAATGTACTTACTGATATTCATCTTGCAGACGGTTATTCTTCAGCAAATTATGCCGATAGCAGCAGGCAAAAAGTAGCAGAAATGTACCAGGCTATATATAAAAGATATCATACCGATTCTTTACATGTAAGGGAGAGTGTTCTTTATTATGCAAGGCATCCTGATAAAATGCAGCTGATGTATGAAAAGGTGACTGCCAACCTGGATTTGTTGAGTAAGGCGGCCCAGCGGCTTGACGAGCGCCTGTACCGCGAACGGCAAAAGAGGATCAGCGATTCGCTCTTTTATAATGATAAAAAGCGTGATTCCATTAACCGGGGCTTTAAGATTGATACGTTTTCTTACGAGCCCTTCCGGAAATTTGTTCCGGTGAAGATTGCAGCTATTGTCAATCCCGGAGCGGACAGAACTCCGGCAGCAAAAGATTCTGTCGCAGGAAAAAGTGCCGTTGTCAGAAATCCTAAACTACGGCATCAGAGAGAAAGAGAAAAATGATTTATCCACAAAACGCAGCTGATAAACTTGGATTTACTGAAATAAGGTCGTTCATCAAATCTCATTGCTTAAGTGAAATGGGAAGACAGATGGTCGACAAGATTCAGTTAATGACCAATTTTGAAAATATTAACAAGTTCTTAAGGCAGACGAGGGAGTTTAAAGAAATCCTCACAAACGATTCGCAGCTGCCGATCAACCATCTTTATAATATAAAATCGCTGGCTGAGAAGATCAGGGTGGAAGGAACATTCTTAAGTGAAGCTGAGTTTCACCAGGTTTTACTTTCCTTACAGACCGTCTTTTCCGTTATTAATTATTTTAATGAACGCGAGGGACGCTATCCTAATCTGGAAGCGCTTTTTGAACATCTTCCCATCGAGAAGAAGATCATCCGCAGCATTGAGGCCAGAATTGACGATAAAGGGAAAATACGGCCTAATGCGTCAGCCGAGCTTCAGAACATCATTACCGGTATTGCCAAAGCAGAACAGGAAGCCAGGCGGAAAATAGACCATATTTTTAAAAGTGCGCAGAACAACGGATGGACGGCCGACGGATCTCTTACGATCAGGGACGGGCGGCTGTGTATTCCCCTTCTTGCCGAGAACAAGAGGAAGGTGAAAGGATTTGTGCATGATGAATCTGCTTCAGGACAAACCGTTTATATGGAACCTGAGGAAGTATTCCAGCTCAATAACCAGGTCCGGGATCTTGAATTTGATAAGAGAAGGGAGATCATAAAAATACTAACGGCTTTAAGCAACGAACTGCGCCCTTATGTGCCTTTGCTGTTGTCGTACCATGGGCTTTTAACGAAACTGGATTTTGTAAGGGCGAAAGCATTGTTCGCTATCGATACAGAAGCGGAAATGCCGGAACTCGTCAGTCAGCCTGAAATTAACCTGGTAAACGCGAGGCATCCCCTGCTTTTGCTTAACCTGAAGAAGGAAGGCCAGATCGTAGTTCCTTTGAATATTAAAATAGAGGAGCAGCAGCGGATCATTGTCGTTTCGGGGCCAAATGCCGGAGGAAAGTCGGTCTGCATGAAAACCGTCGGCTTGTTACAGATGATGGTTCAATCGGGCTTGCTGATCCCAGCGGATGAAAGCTCGAGGGTGGGCATATTTAAGCAACTGTTTGCAGATATAGGCGATGATCAGTCCATTGAAAGTGACCTGAGTACGTATAGCGCCCATCTTTCAAAGATGAAATACTTTGTGGAGAATTCTGGGGGAAAAACGCTCATACTTATCGATGAGTTCGGTACAGGAACAGATCCCCAGTTTGGAGGCCCGATCGCCGAGGCCGTGCTGGATGCACTCAACAAAAAGAAGGTAAGAGGGGTGGTCACCACTCACTATTCCAACCTGAAGGTGTTTGCCAATGCAGCTGAAGGACTGGAAAATGCCTCCATGATGTTCAACAACCTCGAAATGCAGCCTTTG
>JBQGEO010000156.1:0-3720 GCA_052039655.1 Pararcticibacter sp. | reverse complement strand
TCCAGGTTTAGAAAATCTTCTAAGAAATGAATCTCCGAGGTTAAGAGCACCCTATCTCTCGAGCTGTCATAAAGCTGGTAACGAAGCAGGTCACTTAATTTTACCAGCACCTGCGAAGCCTTTTTTGGATCATCTTCAATTAAAACATTAGCATTATTGAGCATATTAAAAAGGAAGTGCGGATTGATCTGATTCTTTAGCTGTTCCAGTTCGCTATTGGTATTTGCCAGTTCTAAATCATGGATCACCCGCGCGTCAGAGATCCACTGCTGGAATAACTTAACTGCTGCCGATGCTATAATAAGCACCATAATCATAAAGGAAAACGTAAAGAAGTTAATATTATCGTCCTCGTTAGGCAGCAAATCACGCTGAAAAGAGAACGCGAAAGCTTCGTGGATGTAGTACGAAAGAATCATGCCCGAAAGCACAAAGATGCAATAACTCAGGTATTTGTTCCTAAACAAAAATTTAGGGACGAAAAAGTACATATTACTGTAAGCTAACAGAATGATCTGGAAAAAGATCACCAGCCGGTTGTAGGTTTCAAAAGGCTCGACGTAGTCCGGCGGACTGTAATACAACACAACAATACAAAAGGCGATCAGTAACAAGTGACGTTGAAACCGGTATTTTTCTGAAATGATCAGCTGAAGCATCCAATTGGCATCCATCGTTTTTATGTGTAAAGGTTTACCCATGAGCTTAAATTTCGGGCAAATCAAGCGATACGCCGGAAATAAAAAAACTTACTATACAAAAGCGCATATATAATATACCAAAATAAGATTTACAGATGATATCCCGTCTTTAAGGTTTGAATAATCTGATTAGGATGGCAGTCTTCCCGGATTGCTGTTTTGCTGAATCTTAAGGCGCAATTATTTTACTATATGTGAGAGATGCTTTACTATATAAAGAAATACGTTTCGTATATATAAAAATTGCGGGGTCTGTAAAACTATAGTTTAGCCAAAAATTGTAGCTGTCAACTTTAAAGTTTTATTAAATGAAAAGCAGAATCCTGTCCGTGCTTGTACTCCTTTTTGCCCCTGTATTCCATGCCTATTCGCAGGAAAAAGTCACCCTTAGCGGCACAATAACGAATAAGTCCAATACCGAAACGCTCATTGGCGTAAGTATTTACATTCCGGAAGCGAAAGTTGGTATGACAACCAACTCTTACGGATTCTATTCCGCAACATTGCCTAAAGGAACTTACACCATTATCATTACCTACGTGGGGTATGATCTCCTGAAGGAAACTGTCACGCTAACCGGAAACACCAAAAGGAACTTTGGGATGACGGAAAGCAGCAAGACTCTGGATGAAGTGTTAATTACCACCAATACTACCCAGGCGAACATCCGCAAACCTGAAATGAGTACAAATAAACTTTCCATTGCCACTATAAAAAAGATGCCGGCCGTTTTGGGGGAAGTAGATGTTCTAAAATCGATCTTACAACTCCCCGGGGTCACCAATGCCCAGGAAGGCGCGGCGGGATTTAACGTAAGAGGAGGCTCTGTTGATGGAAACCTGGTCCTGCTTGATGAAGCCGTCGTCTATAACACATCGCATTTATTCGGTTTCTTTTCTGTTTTCAACGCCGATGTAATTAAAGACCTGAAACTTTATAAAGGAGGGATTCCAGCTAATTTTGGGGGACGTATATCATCTGTACTGGATATTTATCAAAAAGAAGGAAACAACCAGTACTATCAAGTGAACGGAGGGATCGGATTAGTCTCCAGCCGCTTGCTTGTTGAAGGTCCTATCGTTAAAGATAGAAGCTCTTTTGTGGTTGCCGGAAGAGGATCTTATGCCCACCTTCTTTTGAAAATGGCTGATGAACCCAATTCAGCCTATTTCTACGATTTAAATACCAAGTTCAATTACAAATTCAATGATAAAAATAATGTTTTTGTATCAGGGTATTTTGGTAACGACGACCTGAACCTTAATAACAGTTTTATAAATACCTATGGTAATAAACTTCTTAATCTCAGATGGAACCATATATTCTCCAATAAGATCTTCTCTAATGCATCTGCCATTTACAGTGATTATGACTACCAGATCCAAATAAAGAACATTGGCCTTGACTGGAAAGCAGAGGTGAAGAACTACAATTTTAAATATGATTTCAAGCATTATGTTTCGAATGACCTTACCCTGGATTACGGTATAAATTCAATTTACTACGATTTTAATCCCGGAACCATCAGGCCGTTTGGAGCGGGTTCACCGGTCAATCCGGATCAGCTGGCCAAAAAATATGCATTTGAAAACGCAGCATACATCAGTGCCGGTCAACGCCTCTCTGATAAGTTATCCCTGAATTACGGACTCCGCTATAGTAACTTTCAGAGAGTAGGCGCGCAGGAGGTGTACACCTATACCAATAATCAGCCGGTCGTTTACAATAAGGAGTTTCATATTTATGAAGAAGCTGATCCAACAGGGGCAATCAACTATAAGAAGAATCAAAAAATCGCCGGTTTTGGCAACCTGGAACCGAGGGTCGCCCTTGCTTATTCGCTAAACAACGATAACTCTATCAAAGCAAGCTACAATAGAATGAGCCAATACGTTCATCTGATTTCTAATACCGCTTCTGCAACTCCGCTTGATATATGGGCCCCTTCTGACCAATACCTCAAACCAGAGATTCTAGATCAGGTAGCACTGGGGTACTTCCACAATTTCAAAGACGACAAGTATTCTTTGGAAGCCGAAACATTCTATAAGAAGGTAAAAAATAAGGCGGATTATATCGACGGTGCAGATCTATTGGGAATCGATGCTGTAGAAAGAGTGCTTTTAAATGGCGAAGGAAGGGCATATGGTTTGGAAATGATGTTGAAAAAGAATGCAGGTAAGCTGACGGGCTGGGCATCTTATACGATTTCTAAAGCGCAGCAGAGAACGCCAGGCAGGAATGCAGATGAGCCGGGTATAAACAACGGAGATTGGTACAGGGCGAATTACGACAAATTGCATAATCTATCTGTTACCGGCGCTTATTCCTTAAGCCCGAGATGGTCTCTTGGGGGTGTTTTCACCTTCCAGAGCGGAAAAGCAGCAACATTTCCTGACGGGAAGTACCTGTACCAGGGCGTTACTGTTGCGAATTACGGCGCGAGAAATGAGAATTCCTTATCGGCGTACCACCGTTTAGATGTATCTGCAACGTATACGCCTAAACCTGACAAGAAAAAAGGATGGCAGGGAGAGTGGAATTTCAGCATCTACAATCTTTACAACAGGAACAATGCGGCATCATACTCTTTCAGACAGAATGAAGAAACAGGAAGAAACGAGACAAGAAGAATATCCATTTTCGGGATTGTTCCGAGTGTAGCCTACAACGTGAAATTTTAAAAACAAGCATCCTTACTTTAAAAAATAGAAGAAAATGAAACCACTTAAAATAATGCTCATGCTATTCGCTGGACTGTTTGTAACAGGATGCGAAAAGGTTATTAAAGAGGATCTTAAAACAGCAGTGCCAAGACTGGTTGTAGATGCCTCTATCGACTGGGTTAAAAACACAGCAGGAAATGAACAGAAGATCATATTGTCTACCACGACAGGTTATTTCAGCTCCGAATTCCCCGGCGTCTCCGGAGCAATAATTACCGTAACCAACGCGGCAAATACAGTTTTTAACTTTGCAGAAACGCCCGGAACAGGACAGTACATTTGCAGCAATTTCC
>JBQGEO010000155.1:0-2851 GCA_052039655.1 Pararcticibacter sp. | reverse complement strand
TCAACGAAAGAAAGATTGCGATTCCAGGACCTATTTTGGATTTGAAAGTCATCATATCCTGTTTTGAGTTAATCGCCCGCCTAAGTAAAGTTCGACCTCTGCCTTACCAGCATTCCCCTATGTAAAAATGGTCATTTATATCTATATTAGTAATATTAACTGCAATACAAGATGCCGGATAGTTTTACATTGTCCATCAAATACAAATGAAAACTTCCGATAGCTTGCAAATAGAAAACAACAAAACACATGAAGATTGAAAATCTGTCAGAGCTGAGTGATAATGAGCTCCAGGATAAACTAAAAAAATTAAAAAGCAACAAGGTTATGGATGGGGCGATGATAGGTTTTACTATTGGAATTGTGGCTTATAGTGCAGTAAAGAACGGTTTTACTTTCTTCACATTCTTTCCTCTTATACTGACATTTTTCATCCTTCGAAATTCTAAAAACAATAAGATACTGGAGAAAGAAATAGAAAAGGAACTGGAAACCAGAAAGCTTTGATGTGTCTGTTTGTGACTTATTTGTTAAGTCAACGATCATAGAATATTACCTTACAAAAAACAGGAAGTGCTTTCAGAGAGGCCTTGATGGTTGATTTATCTCCAGCGTCATGCGAACTCTTACAGTTCCATTATTAGCGATTCCAGGATTCCACCTAATATCGGATAGCTTTAGGTTTTCCAGCAGCCTGGCCTTCAATTTAGATTCAGGAATGCCAGGAAAATCAAAATCGCTTTGTGTTCCATCGTGATTAACGACAAAAGTTATTTTTAAGGGCAGATTTATCTCAGGGCTTTTGTCTCCAATGGCGCTGAGTTTTTGGAAATAAATCTCCTTTACGGCATCTATTCCGGGTAAAGGCCAGGGCATCACATCTACGTCGTTAGAGTCATATACTTTTGTTATGAAAGATTGAATCTTTCGCCGGTTTGAGCCGGTAAGAGGCCCGGCCTCAGAAATAAAATCAATTAAAGAAAATAACCCGTTCCTTCTCATGCTCTTTTCTGTATATGAAGGTAGTTAAAAACGTCACAATTATACAAACCAAAGACAGGCTTTTTATCGGGTTACTTGCCTTTCAAGAGAAGCTTATCATAGTCAGAAGCATTTTGATTGTAAACAGCATACGAACCCAACTCATCTGCTTCTTTACGATAGTTTTCCATTTTAAACCGCGGCTTAAAGACTTTTTCACTATGAAACTGGTTGTAAAAGAATCCATAAATGCCTGTGAGGAATATTCCCAAAGCCGAATAACTTGCTTCTTCCCCCAGAGAAGGAGCACGCTCCATATACTCTTTCGTCAGAAACCCTTCGGCGGTATAATCCATAATACCAGGTTCGGGTACCGGAAAATTCACAACACGGTGTTTCCTCGGGTATTCTTTTATTTTAATTATCCGGATGTCAGCTGCGTTTATTGCGCTATACTTTGCCTTTCTCCCCGAAACATATATTTTATCCGGAGTGCTTTTTTCAAGAATTCCACGAAATGTTCCTTTTTTGGTTTTAACGATGACGTGATATATTCTTATTTGTGTATTTGAGGGCATAGTTCCGGCAATTAAAGCAGAGTCAAAAAGGATCAAGGTGATAAGTAGTGCGAATAGTTTAATGTATCTTACGTTCATTGTCTGATGAGAAAAGGACTAGCTGTACCTGAGCTGGCAACCCAAGATCAAACAGACCTTAGTTCGGGCTGCCGCCAAAAGTACTCAAAAAAGCAGCGTCTGTCAATTCCACTTCTAAGCAAAAGAAAAGTTTACCCCGTGTTATTAATAAATATGATTAAATCATAATTCTCAGAAAGAGCTATGGGGCTTTTGAGAATACCCCCCCATTGCATCAATATTACGAAGCATTTTCATTTTCTTGCTAACAAAGCCGCGACACTCTGATGAAAAATATCTTAAAGCGATGAACAGGTCTGTATATATGCATCATCAAAGAGCCTTGCAAAGTCCTCCCAAAAGCATAGAGCATGTGGGAGCAACAAAATGAGCATTCAGGAGTTAATTGTAGACATAATACCTGTATATCATGAAGAATTATTTATTGTCAATGTTGCTACCTGCATTATTCTCCTGTAACGGCCCTAATGGTAAATCGGCCGCGGGCTCAGGTACAGCCGACAGCGCTGCTATCAATGAGGTAATATCCGCAGATAAGTTGATTGCACCTGGCAAAGGTATAGGACATCTGACTATTGGCTTGCCGGTTGACAGCGCTGTTGCCCGGCTGGGGCGTCCCGACACTTCGGATTCAGCAATGGGCAGCTCCCTTATGGCATGGTACAGTAAAGATGCCAATCCATATCGAACCGCCATTTTCGTGCGCAGGAATATGGGAAATGAGGAGATCAGCCGTATAAAAATGATTATGGTGACTTCGCCCTGGTTTAAAACCAGCGATGGTATAGGAACCGGTACTCTCCTTGATGTAATAGAAAAGAATTACAAGATAGAATTGATAAACAAGGCTCCAGCCCGCCAGAAAGGAGTTCAGGTTTTTGACGATCTTAATAAAGGTATCATGTTCGATATTGATAGCGTAAGCAAAAAGTGTATTGCAATAACTGTCCATTCCGCCAGAGACAGCTCCGGGATCTATCTTAATATGCATTAACAAGAGAAATTTCATGTATTCACAAGCGATAAATTGAGAGCATCCCCCCTTTTCGAATGCCTGTTTATTAACGGCAATTGCGTTGGTAAACACACAATGTAACCACTGGCAACTGTTGCAGACCTCAAGGAGTGGTAACAGGAATGATTAAAATTTGACGACAACCTTCTGTCGCGAATCGACTGCAAATTGTCGCATACATCCTCGTTTTGTTACTGTT
>JBQGEO010000154.1:0-8117 GCA_052039655.1 Pararcticibacter sp. | reverse complement strand
TACAAAAGCTACCTTTCCATCTAATTTCCCACTTGGATCAAACTCCTGGGGAACATCAAGTGCCTTTACCACATCCTTTTTAACTGCTGGCTTGCGGCCTCTTCTTTTTGGAGCAGTTGCTGCTTCAGGATCTGCTGCTTTCTCCCTGGGGGCTGAAGCTGCCTTTCCACTGAATGCATCCAGGGCGGCCTGTGTTTTTTTTAACTCTGAGTTTAGGCTTTCGATTTTGTCTTTAAGGAATGCTATCACATCCTGTTCTGTAACTTTTGCCATATGGGTGTTAAAAGATTAAAGTAAATTATTGATCTACTAATTACTATATATAAGAGATATATACTACAAAAATATGTTTTCAGTTTTACTTCTAAGAAAAAAACAGGAATCTGTTACTTATTATTTTAATTACACACCTTTAACTCTTTAAAAATGCGTATTCTCACTTTGACTTTCCCGGTTATTCCAGTCATCCCGTTATGAAAACGGGGAATAAAAACACGCTTACCATAAACGTATTAACTCCCTTATTCTTTACACATTATAGAAGACTTTGTTATCCTTTTCCAAGCCTGAAAGTTCTACTGAGCCTTTAAATATCCCGTATACCGAAGCTCCGCTCCCGCTCATGGAGGCATACAGAGCACCCGATTCGTAAAGGGCCGCCTTCACACCCCGTATAGACGGATGGTTTTTAAAGACTGATTCTTCAAAGTCCTTCTTAATGGCCGGGTTCCATTCTTCTATTGGGCTCTTTATCAATTCCTTCAGGGAAGTGATAGGCTGAGAGGGCTTTACTCCACGATAAGCCTCTCCTGTAGAAACATGGACAGGAGGCATCACCAATACAATAAAGTAATCTTTCAGAGAAAGTGTAATATCCTCAAATTCATCTCCTTTTCCGAAAGCAAATACGGGTCGGTTCTTAACAAAAAAAGCACAATCGGCACCCAGTTCACGGGCATAATCCTCCATCATTCCTGTGCTGAGATTAAGATTGAACTTATCGTTCAGAAGCCTGATAAAAAAAGCAGCGTCAGACGATCCGCCACCCAGTCCGGCGCCTATCGGGATCTGTTTATGAAGGTGGATCTGAACGGGCGGAATACCGAAATCCTTTTTTAACCGTTCGTAAGCTCTCAGGCAAAGGTTCTCATTCGCAAAACCCGGAATTTCGATTCCGCTTGTACTGAAGCTCAGCTCTTCTGCTTCAGCCACTTCAAGCCCATCCTTAATATTCACCGGATAGAACACTGTTTCGAGGTTATGATATCCGTCGGAACGACGATTTATGATATTGAGTCCGATATTTATTTTTGCATTTGGGAATGTCACCATCTTTTTAACTTTACGGTTTTTTTCACAACAGTAGGATGGTAAAAATACATTTATTTTCTTTGCACAAGGTAAGGCAGCAAAATACCTTTAATGATTTTATATGAAGCAATATCTCGATCTGATGCAGCATGTGCTTGACCATGGCACTCAAAAACACGACCGTACAGGGACTGGCACCATCAGCGTGTTTGGATATCAGATGCGTTTCAACCTGCAGGATGGGTTTCCCCTGGTCACCACCAAAAAACTTCACCTCCGGTCGATCATCCACGAATTAATCTGGTTTTTAAAGGGCGATACCAATATTTCCTACCTGAAAGACAACGGCGTAAGCATTTGGGATGAGTGGGCAGATGACAAAGGGGAACTGGGCCCGGTATACGGATATCAATGGCGTTCGTGGCCGGCACCGGATGGCAAACATATTGACCAGATCAGCCAGCTGATCAGCCAGATTAAAAACAATCCGGATTCGAGAAGACTGATCGTTTCTGCCTGGAATGTGGCGGATGTTGAAAAAATGGCGCTTCCACCCTGCCACTGTCTTTTCCAGTTTTATGTGGCAGAGGGAAAACTCAGCTGCCAGCTGTACCAGAGAAGTGCGGATATATTTCTGGGTGTGCCATTCAATATCGCATCTTATGCGCTGCTCACCCTGATGATAGCCCAGGTTTGCGGACTGGAGCCGGGAGACTTCATTCACACTTTCGGCGATGCACACCTTTATAATAACCATCTCGAACAGACAAGGCTTCAACTAAGCAGGGAGCCCAAGCCGCTTCCGCAGATGAAACTTAATCCTGAAATTAAGGACATTTTTGATTTCACCTATGAAGATTTCTCGCTGGAAAATTATGATCCGCATCCTCATATTAAGGCACCCGTAGCAGTGTAAGGAGATATGAGCAGCATTAGTATTATCGTAGCGAGCGACCAGAATATGGGTATTGGTAAAAACAACCAGTTACCCTGGCACCTTCCCGCAGATCTGAAATATTTCAAGTCGGTCACCTCCGGACATACGGTGATAATGGGCCGCAAAACGTTTGACAGCATGGGCAAAGCGCTGCCTAACCGCCGCAATATCGTGATCAGCAGGCAAACGAACCTGCAATATCCCGATGCGGAAGTGGTAAACTCGCTGGATGAAGCGCTGGAGCTTACAAAAGGCGATGGGAATGTATTCATCATTGGCGGAGCTGAAATATTTAAACAATCGATGGAAATAGCTACGGTCCTGTATCATACTGAGATTCATCATGAATTCGATACGGATACGTTTTTGGCCTCCATCAATCGCGACCAGTGGAATGAAATAAAAAGAGAGGATAAACAGCCGGATGACAAGAACCTTTTCCCTTATTCTTTTGTAGTATATGAAAAATACGGGTAATTGCGGCTGATAATTCTGAATTAAAGAATTTTATAAATTAAAAATTTAGTTAGATTTGCCGTCTTATTCGTAAATGGCTAATTATAGAGATACAATATACAATAAACAAAAATGCAAGGTAAAGGTTTGATTAAATTCGTCGCGATAGCGTTAACGATTGGCTGTATATACTCCCTTTCGTTCTCGTTCGTGGCAAAGAAAGTTGAAAAAGACGCACGCGAGTATGCCAAGGGAGACCCCCTGAAAGAAAAAGCATATCTTGATTCGATTGCTACCCAACCGGTGTACAACCTGGGGTTCACGAAGTTCACTTATCAGTATGTGAAAGAACGTGAGATTCCCCTGGGACTTGACCTGGAAGGTGGAATGAACGTAACAATGGAAATTTCACTGACGGAGCTGGTAAAGAATCTCGCTAACCACAATCCTGACCCGGCTTTCAATAATGCCCTGGCAAATGCCCAGGCCAGATTAAAATCCAGCCAGAGTGATTTCATTACCCTGTTCGGCCAGGAATTCGACAAACTTAGTCCTTCCGGAAAACTTGCTCCCCTGTTTGCTACACGTGAGAATGCATCACTTGTTAAGCCGGACGCCAGCAACAGCGATGTTTTAAGTTTCCTTAAAACCCAGGCTAAAAGTGCGGTTGAGCGTTCATTTAATATTCTCCGCACCCGTATCGACAAATTCGGTGTTACATCACCCAATATACAGATGCAGCAGGGAACCAACAGGATCCTCATCGAGCTTCCCGGTGTTTCAGATGCCGACCGCGTGCGTAAGTTACTTCAGGGATCTGCTCAGCTTGAATTCTGGGAAACCTACGACAATACTGAAATTTTCTCTTTACTTGAGAACATAAACAAGACAATTGCTGCTACGCAGGTTCCTGCTAAGGATACCTCTGCTAAAACAGCCGCCCCCGCAGCAGCACCTGCAACCGGTGGAAAACTTGCACAGTTAGGTGCTAAAAAAGACTCTGCCGGCAAAGACACCAATGCACTTGCACAATCACAGGCAAGACAAAACCCCTTATTTTCTGTTCTTAACCCCAATATTGGCCAGGGTGAAAACGGGCAGAGCGTATTGGGCAGAGGTCCTGTTGTGGGATATGCCGCACAAAAAGATACGGCTAAAGTTAATGCTTACTTAAACTCTCCTGCCGTTAAATCAATTATCCCCGGAAATGTAAGGCTTGCATGGGGAGTTAAACCGGTAACTGCGGAAAGCAGGGTGTTTGAACTTTATGCGCTTAAAGGAACCGGCTTCAACAGCTCAGCTACGATGAGCGGTGATGTGATCACTGATGCACGCGCTGATGTTGATCAGAGAGGTAACCCGGAGGTAGTCATGATGATGAATGCTGAAGGAGCCCGTCAATGGAGACAGGTTACGGCTGCTGCAGCTGCTGATGCCAATAATAAAAAGAGCATCGCTATCGTACTGGATAACAATGTATACTCAGCTCCTACTGTTCAGAATGAAATCCCTAACGGAGTCTCTTCCATTACAGGAAAGTTTACTCAGAACGACACGAAAGACCTTGCTAACGTTCTGAAAGCCGGAAGGCTTCCTGCTCCTGCAAAAATTGTAAGTGAGTATATCGTTGGTCCTTCTTTAGGACTGGAGTCTATTAATAAGGGACTTGTTTCTTCTATTGTCGGAGTAGTGATCATTCTGCTCTTCATGGGCCTTTATTACAGCAAAGGCGGATGGGTGGCAAATGCAGCTCTGATCGTCAACTTATTTTTCCTGATGGGAGTCATGGCCTCGCTCGGAGCGGTGCTGACACTTCCTGGTATTGCAGGTATCGTACTTTCACTAGCGATGTCGGTAGATGCAAACGTGCTCATCTACGAGCGCGTGAGGGAAGAGCTGGCGGAAGGTAAAAGCCTCAGGATCGCGATCTCCGAAGGATACAGTAAGGCGATGTCTTCTATCCTCGACTCAAATATCACGACTTTCCTTACCGGTGTGATCCTGTACGTGTTTGGAAGCGGGCCGATCCAGGGCTTTGCAACTACCCTGATGTTAGGTATCATCACCTCCCTGTTCTCTGCGATCTTCATCAGCCGCCTGATCTTCGAGTGGATGCTTACGAAACAGCAGAGCATTTCATTCTCCACTAAAGCAACTGAGAATTTGTTTAAAGATTCTAAGTTCGACTTTATATCGGGCAGGAAGAAATTCTATCTCTTCTCAGGTATTATTATCGCTGCGGGATTGATCTCGATGTTCACCCGTGGCTTCAGCCTCGGAGTTGATTTCAAAGGAGGCCGTTCTTTCTTCGTTGAATTCGACAAATCAGTTCGTGTGGATGAGGTGAGAGATGTACTGGTAGATGAATTTGGTGTTGCTCCTGAAGTAAAGACCTATGGATCCAAGAATGAGGTAAAAATTACCACCTCTTACATGATCGACAATGAGTCTGAAAAGGGTGAAGCGCTTGTAAATAAAAAACTGAATGATGGTCTGTCTAAGATCACCCCTAACTTTAAGATAAAGGATTCTCAGAAGGTAGGGCCGACCATTGCGAATGATATTAAGATTTCGGCCGTTTATGCTG
This sequence comes from Pararcticibacter sp., assembly GCA_052039655.1. Taxonomy (GTDB): domain Bacteria; phylum Bacteroidota; class Bacteroidia; order Sphingobacteriales; family Sphingobacteriaceae; genus Arcticibacter. The sequence continues at coordinate 2,826 of JBQGEO010000154.1, read as the reverse complement.
TGATCTTCTCAATTGTCGTGATCTTCCTCTATATCCTGGTGAGGTTCAGACGCTGGCAGTTTGGTGTCTCGGCGATCGTTGCTTTAGGACACGACGTCCTGGTACTGCTGTCGTTGTTCTCGTTACTTAACGGGATTGTACCATTCTCACTCGATATCGACCAGGCGTTTATAGCGGCAATCCTGACAGTGATGGGATATTCCATTAACGATACGGTGGTAGTGTTCGACCGGGTCCGCGAGTATGTGAACCAGCATCACAGTAAAAATGAATCGATGCCGACCATCATTAACAACGCCCTTAACAGTACGCTGAGCCGTACCGTTGTAACGGGTCTTTGTACAATGGCTGTTCTGGTGATCATTTTCATCTTTGGTGGTGAAATCCTCAGAGGTTTCTCTTTCGCTATGCTGATCGGGGTAATCTTCGGAACTTATTCTTCTCTGTTCGTTGCAACGCCATTCGTTGTGGAGCTTATAAGAGAAAAAGATAAAGAACAGAAGTTTTAAGAGATAACAAAAAACTCATAAAAAAGCTGTATCAGGTAAACCGATACAGCTTTTTTTATGTCAACTTTTCCGTTCCTCCGTGGTTTAAACAGGGAGAGCTCTTTAATTTTGAGATATGGCAACATCGAAATCAGTTAATTTTCCGAGAATAATCATTATAGGAGGCGGCTTTGGTGGGGTGCAGTTGGCAAAAAACCTGAAGGATAAGGAAGTGCAGGTGCTGATGCTCGACCGGCATAACTATCACACATTCCAGCCGCTACTCTACCAGGTGGCTACCGGAGGCCTGGAAGCTGACTCTATTGCCTATCCGTTAAGGAAGATATTCAAGGGACAGAAGAACTTTAAATTCAGAAACGCAGAAGTGGAAACGATCTTCCCGGAACGGAAAGCAGTATCGACGAATATTGGTGAGTTCTATTATGACTACCTGGTAGTGGCTACCGGATCTGACTCTAATTTCTTTGGATCAAAAACACTGGAGCATTATACAATGCCCATGAAAACGATTCCCGAGGCGCTTAATATGCGGAGCATGATCCTTCAGAACCTCGAAGAGGCACTGATTGAAACAGACCCGGTAAAGAAAGAGGCTCTTTTAAACTTTGTGGTAACCGGCGGCGGGCCAACGGGAGTTGAACTTGCCGGTGCTCTGTCAGAATTAAAGAGGCACATCCTTCCCAAAGACTATCCGGAGCTGGATATGAATGATATGAATATCTTCCTGGTAGAAGGCTCCCCTACTGTGCTGGGACCAATGTCGCCACAATCGCAGAGAAGTTCGCGCGAATTCCTGGAAGAGCTCGGAGTAAAGGTTTTAACCAGTATGAGGGTAGCTTCTTACGACGGCGATAAGATTGTGCTTTCAGACGGTAATGAAATCGTCACCAAGAATGTATTATGGTCTGCGGGCGTACGGGGCGTTGTTCCCGGGGGAATTCCTGCCGATAAGATCGTGCGGGGCGGAAAGATTCAGGTAGACGAGTTCAACAGGATAACCGGGTATGATGATGTATTCGCGATAGGAGATGTTGCAGCGATGATCACCGCGGAAAATCCTCATGGGCATCCCGGTGTTGCCCCGGTGGCCATGCAGCAGGGACAGCATCTTGCAGTGAACATCGTCAGGATCATTAATAAAGAAGCTCCCCTTCCATTTAAATACAAAGACAAAGGTTCTATGGCGACAGTTGGACGGAACCGGGCGGTGGTGGATCTTGGAAAGATCCGTTTCCAGGGCATATTTGCATGGTTCGTATGGATGTTTGTGCATTTAATGACCCTTGTGGGGTTCAGGAACAAGCTGGTCGTGTTTGTCAACTGGGTGTGGAGCTACTTCAGTTATGACAGGGGAACCCGTCTGATCATCCGGCCGTTTAACCGTCAATCCATGACGGAAGATACCAAAGTAAAATAAAGGCAGGCGGGCTCAGAGCTCCTTTCGGCTGCCTGTATGAGTGTATTTCATCTTGTAATGCTGAATCCCGGCTTCTTCAAAGAGGGAGCCTTCGGCAGCGAAGCCCAGTCCCGAATAGAACCCTACTGCATGTAACTGAGCATGGAGATAAATGTATGCGGTTCCGGAAGGGAGATCTGCCAATATTTTTTTCACCAGGACCTCTCCGACGCCGCATCCCCTGAATTCTTTTAAAACAGCGAAGCGTTCGAGCTTGAACCCCTTATCTGTCTGCCGCCATCTGGCAGCTCCGGCCGGCTGCCCCTCAACAGTTGCCAGGAAATGAACAGATTCATCTTCATACTCCCACTCCAGCTCCGGCGGACAGTTTTGCTCATCCACGAATACTTTACGGCGGATAGCGAAAACCTTCTCCAGCTCTGCCTCCGTTGTCACCTTTTCAACAGATATTATGATATCTTTTCCCATAAAAAATGCAAAAATAAAAGCCATCTCCGGGAGATGGCTTTCTATTATTATAACCTACTAAATTTGAATCAGAGCTTGCTGTTAACGTCAACGCAGTTGAGGTCTTCAAATGCCTGTGATAAACGTTTAACGAAAGTCTCTTCTCCTTTACGCAGCCACACACGTGGATCGTAATATTTTTTATTGGGAGAGTCTACGCCTTCAGCATTACCAATCTGGCTCTGCAGGTATCCTTCTTTTGATTTGTAGTAATCTTTAATCCCTTCCCAGAATGCCCACTGCATATCAGTATCGATGTTCATCTTGATTGCTCCGTAGGAGATCGCTTCCCTGATTTCTTCCTGAGAAGAACCGGAACCACCATGGAACACAAAGTTGATTGGCTTTTCTTCCTGTAATCCGAGCTCTTTTCTCAAATAATCCTGGGAGTTC
>JBQGEO010000153.1:0-1806 GCA_052039655.1 Pararcticibacter sp. | reverse complement strand
TTAGTCTTGGTTTACTTGTCTACATTGACAACCAGGATCACATTGTTTGCTTCCGTTGTATCTTTTTTCTGCTCGTAGTTCACTTCTGTAAACAGGTAGCCTTTCTCGTGAAAAAACTTCTTGATTATCGCAGATGTCGTACTCTTCAGGGCTTCATTGACAATACGGCCGGTTTTATCTTTCAGCTTTTCCTTTATATCATCTGTTTCGCCTTTTTTCATTCCCTTAAAATCCATGCGGGTAAGACGCGGACGCTCTGAGACTGCGATATTAAAGAAAATAGTATCCCCTTTAAGCGATCCTCTTAGCTGCACATCATCCAGAAGGCCCTGCTGCCAGAGATTCTTTACAGCATTTGAAGTGGCATCTCCGGGAACTGAAATACGTTCTCCTTTAACAAGTTTGGAAATCTGGATCAGGATATCCGGCTCAAGATACTGAGTACCCGAAACTGTGATCCCGCCTACTATATATTCTTTTGGATTAAGATAACTTAATTCATCGTCCGCATGAGGACGCAGTTGCAATCCCTGCGGACGTCCACCCAACTGAGCCAGTGACGCCGTAGCTGAAAAGAGAAAAAGTATTATTATAAGAAATCTGTTCATTTAGTTTTTTGACGTTGCTAAAATAACGGTATCAGTTGTTAAATTTTGTTAAATGGAAATTTTTTAAATCTGCTCGCTGGTAAGCCCGAAGCGCCGTTCTCTCTTCTGAAAATCGAGTATGGCTTCAAAGAGGTCCTCTCTCCTGAAATCAGGCCAAAGCTTGGAAGTGAAATACAACTCAGAATATGCAAGCTGCCATAATAAATAATTGCTGATCCTGTATTCACCGCTTGTGCGGATCAGGAGCTCGGGATCGGGAATTCCCGCGGTGGTAAGCTGCTCAGAAAAAATTTGCTCATTGATTTCTTCAGGCTTTAATGTTCCATTTGCAACCTGCTCCGAAACCTTCTTCACCGCCTCCACTATCTCCCATCGGGAACTGTAACTTAAAGCCAGTGTTAATGTACTTTTCTTGTTCGATGCTGTTTTCGCTATAGCCTCCTGAAGCTGCCTTACACATCTGGATGGCAGCTGCTTCAAATCGCCTATGGCATTTAAACGCACGTCATTCTCCATTAGTGTCTTCGTTTCCTTATTTATGGTAGAAATAAGAAGTTCCATCAAGGCAGTCACCTCAAGCCAGGGGCGGTTCCAGTTTTCGGTCGAAAAAGTATATAAGGTAATATACTTTACTCCAGCCTCTACTGCACCTTCTACTACATCCCTCACAGACTGGACCCCGCTTTGATGGCCAAAAAAACGCATTTTGCCTTTTTCTTTCGCCCATCGTCCGTTCCCATCCATAATAATGGCTATATGCTGAGGTACTCTCGTCTTGTCAATTCTTTCAAGCAAACTCATGTAAATTCAAGCCTAATGAGGCATTTGGGTGTCAAAGGTATAAAAAAAAAGAAAGCGGGCAATCGATTAATAATGAAAGATCAGAGCAATTCTGCCTATTCAACAGCGGGGCACTTGCTGCTGAGAAAAGTATAGGTGAGTGTGATGCCCGAAAAGAGATAAGTATCCCGTGGACGGAAATCACCACGCTGCGTATACGGCGCATTTGCCGGGTAGTTCTTTTCCCATGAACGGTCGGCCAACTGGCGTCTCAGGTTGTTTTCAGGAGTGTCCGGTAAGTTAGAGAAGTTAGCATACCGGCCGCTTACATCATCCAGATAATCCGTAAACGTCGTTCTGTAGCCTATTTCAGCTCCCAGCGTCCAGTTTCTGAAAATGTTATATTTTATCCCGGCTC
>JBQGEO010000152.1:0-6800 GCA_052039655.1 Pararcticibacter sp. | reverse complement strand
ATCTGTAACCGACCGGGGCCTATGCTGGAGCACCTCGAAGGCCGTACCAACCATAGCAGACAATATTATCAAGGCCGGCACCGGTACGGGTACCTTTACTTCGAAGCTGGAAGGCCTTGTCCAGGGGACGACATATTATGTTCGGGCGTATGCGACCAACAGTGTAGGAACCGCTTACAGTCCGGTTGTAAGCAGCTTTAAGATCTGCCCGACCGAGTTTACGGTGATCCATACGGGAGGGCTGAACGGGGCACCGGAGAGCAAGACAGTGAATTATCATTCGATCAGCAGCGGGATCAGCAAGTCAGCACTGTGCTGGTTAACCCAGAACCTGGGATCCAGCCAGGAAGCATTATCAGCTAGCGATGGCAGTGAAGCCTCTTCCGGCTGGTACTGGCAGTTCAACCGTCCTCAGGGCTATAAGCATGACGGGACGGGCTACAGTCCGAAGAATGCCTGGACCGCCTGGATCACCAGCATCTCCGAGTGGAACGTAGGCTGGGCATCGGGCAATGACCCGTGTATCCTTCTTTTAGGATCCGGCTGGCGCTTGCCGACTGCCACCGAATGGGACAGTGCAGACGATGCCCCTCAGTTCTGGCAGAACTATACAGACACGTACAAGTCAGTACTGAAGCTTCATGCCGGTGGTTACCTGACGGCAGCAGGCGGAGTGCTGACGGGCCGCGGTACGACGGGATATTACTGGAGCAGCAGCTATGTCGGCAGTACCTATGAGAACGGTTATGCCCTTGGCATTGGCAGTGGCAGCAGCGGGCTTGTAAGCCTGAACAAGGCGAACGCCACACCCGTCCGGTGCGTACGGGATGCAGTAGTGATCAACCTGGCCTCGGTGAGCAATGTGGACATCCCGACCAGCACGATGACCGGTTCGACGGCCATAGGGACTGCTACAGCCGGCCCAGACGGCGGGGCGTCCATCACCGAGCGGGGCCTTTGCTGGAGCACGACGAACACGACACCTACTGTTGCCGACAACAAGATCCTGTCGGGCTCAGGAGTAGGGACGTTTACCACGACGATCAGCGGGCTGACCGAAGGACCGACCATATATGTACGTGCTTATGTAGTCAACAGCAAGGGAGTGGCCTATAGCCCCTCAGTGACCAGCTTCAAGATCTGTCCAACTGAATTTGATGTTATTCATACAGAAGGACTAAATGGTGCACCCGAAAGTAAAACAATTACTTACCATTCTATTAGCAGCGGTATAAGCAGGGCTGCGTTATGCTGGCTTACCCAGAATCTGGGAGCAGAGAAGCAAGCTGCTTCTGTGACTGATGTCTCCCCGGTATCTTCCGGCTGGTACTATCAGTTTAACCGCTTGCAGGGGTATAAGCACGATGGAACAACTTACAGCCCGAAGAATGCCTGGACTGCCTGGACAACAAGCATTTCGGAATGGAATGTAGGATGGGCCGCAGCAAGTGATCCATGCGTTCGTCTCCTGAGTTCGGGCTGGAGACTACCTACAGCTTCTGAATGGATCAATGCCGACGATGCACCACAATTCTGGCAGAATTATAATGATGTGTTTGGATCTGTATTGAAGCTGCACGCAGCTGGCTACTTAACAGCAGCAGGAGCCCTGACAGGCCGTGGATCCACCGGATACTATTGGAGCAACAGTTATGTCGGAAGTACCTATGTAGATGCTTATGCAATGCTGGCAACAAGTAACGGTAGTGCTGTTGTTGCCCTGAATAAGGCAAATGCGACACCTGTACGCTGTGTCAGGGACGGCCTGATCCCTGCGCTGGCGTCAGTGAGTATAGTGGATGTCCCAACCGCAGGTATGACTGCTTCAAGCGCGACCTGTACGGCTACGGCAGGGCCAGATGGCGGAGCAGATATCACAGAAAGAGGATTTTGCTGGAGTACGACTAACACGGTTCCCGCCGTCACTGATAATAAAATAACTTCCGGAGTGGGGGTAGGTGCCTTTACTGAGTCGATCTCTGGATTAAGCGCAGGGATTACTGTTTACGTCAGAGCCTACGTGATGAATGTCAAGGGAATCACTTATAGCCCGGTCGTTAGCAGTTTCAAAATATGCTTGCCTGTAACAGTAGCCCACGAAATAGGAGTAAATGGTGCACCTGAATCAAAAACGGTTACCTATCAGACAATAAGCAGTAATATAAGCGGATTAGCAAAGTGCTGGATAACGCAGAATTTAGGCTCTTCGCAGATTGCTTCATCTGCCAGCGATGCAAGCGAATTATCAGCCGGCTGGTATTGGCAATTCAACCGGTTACAGGGATACAAACATGATGGAACTGCCCTTAGTCCTGTCAGGTCATGGATTACCAGCATTTCCGAATGGAACACAGGCTGGGCAGCATCTATAGATCCATGTACAAGGCTTATTGGTACCGGATGGCGTTTGCCAACTTATACAGAAATGTATAACGCTGATGACCAGCCGCAGTACTGGCAAAGTTCAGGTGATACGTACAATTCCGTTTTGAAGCTCCATTCCGCCGGATACCTTGCAGCAGCAAATGGGACATTGGTTGGGAGAGGAACAACAGGATATTACTGGACCAGTAGTTATGTTGGAAGTACCTATGAGAATGGCTATGCATTGGGTTTTGGAGGGGGAAGCAGTTCTGTTGTCAGTTTAAACAAGGCCGTTGCAACGCCTTTAAGATGTATAAAAGACTAGTGATGATAAAAAAAGTAAGAATGAAAAGGAATTTGAGAATAAGCGGCGCATTGTTATTCCTCCTGATTGGTAATGCCTCTTCAAATGCACAAAATGTGGAGTTGAAGGTTCATGTTATGAGTGTCTACTCAACAAAGATCAGTCTGTTGCCCTTATCTGGCTCGGGAGCTCTGAGTCCGATAATAGAAAAAGCTGATGTGAAAAACGGGGAGGTATCTGTTTTAAGTATTCCAGCGGAAAGGACTCCAGGCCAGTTTGTTCTCAGATTTGATTATAGAGATAAAGAATCGGGCAATCCATATCCGTCAGAACGATACTTCTTTGTTGGAAGTCAAAATCTGGAGCTATGGGCGAACCCTAAAGCGATCAATAACCCCGACAGTACCTGGTTTCAAAAAGGAGAAAGGGAAAATACACTTTCCGCGGAGTTCGTGAAGGAAAATGGGAAACGGCGTACCCAGCTCTCACTTCTTCAAAATTTGCTTTTAGGATATGACCAGCCGAAATCAGCGTTTTATAACAATGCGGCAGGCGAATATGAAAAGAGACGAACTGAATATAATGCCTGGCTTTCTGGTGAAATTCAAAAACATTCCGATGTGTTCGCGTCGAGAACTTTTCAATTTCAATATATCCCTTCTGTTGATTTTAAAGGGACCGAGGGGGACAGAATGCGCAATGTGATGAGTCATTACTTTGACTACATAGACTTTAAAGACCCTCTTCTGGCTAAGACTGCGGATCTAAAAGACTGGATGAATGGATATGTAAACCTTTACGGAACGTTGGCCACTTCTGTTGCCCTGCGCGACTCGCTGTTCACTCTTGCCGGGCAGCGTGCTATTGAAAAAGCTAAATCGGGGCACCCTCTCGTTTACGGATGGATGGTTGACTATTTCTATAAAGGATATGAAGGATTTAATATAAGTAAGGGAATCCAGATGCTTGAACCATACCTTCAGGATCCGAGATGCCTTACGACTAAACGGCTTGAAATAGAAAAGAGACTTCAGGGAATAGAATCTATAAGGTATGGTTCAATAGCTCCTGATTTCCTCACAACGGATGCAGCAGGGAAGACAGTGAAATTCCATGCCTATAAAACCGACGCTCCCTATAAACTTGTCATGTTCTGGTCTGCAGACTGTCAACACTGCAAGGACCTGGTGGAAAAACTCTATCCGTGGTATATAAAAGCTGGCGGAAAGAAGACCATGGATGTTTTTGCTATCAGTGTAGATTTTACTGATACCGAGATTAAAGTATGGGAAGAGGCAAAAAATAAATTGGCAGGATGGAAACATAGTCTGGCTAAAGGCGGAATTAACAGCCCGGAAGCAAGTGCCTATTTTATTCTCTCTACCCCGGTTTTAGTTCTTGTCGATTCCAGAACTAATAAGATAGTTGCACTTCCGGAGACAGTAGAAGATCTGGAAAAGTCAGTACAGAAATAATCAATACTACAATAATGCCGACCCTGTAACATTTAAGATGAGCAAACTATTAATTTTACTACCCTTTATATTGTGCACTTTTTTGAGGAACCAGCTCTGCGCTCAACTTAAGGCCGATGGAACTGGTGTTTACATCAAAAGCGGTACTCCGTTCTTTACAGATGGCTTATCCCTTATTCCCTCAACTGATCTTGAGCTAAAAAACCTGACAATAATCCGGGGTAATTCTTCAGTGTCATGGCCTCAGTATAATAGTATCACACGAATATATCATTTTAGCAGCCCTGTTGTGTTCAGGGGTACCATGGCCCTTAATTTCCTGAACTCAGAGCTGAACGGGAATAAAGCCTCTTCTCTGAATATCGCCTATACAAATATCCCGCAAAGCAATAACTATAAAGAGTACGTGCTCGCTTCAGGGAGTATTGCAAATACCTATGATGGGTATGTAAGCCAGCTATTCTCTGACCCGGTAAACATTTCCGGTGTAACTGCTGTCTCTTCCGGGTTTATCATTCCTCCTGTTGCCGCAAATGGAAGTACGACATTCTGTAAGGGAGGTTCTGTGGAATTAAGTACAGTGGCAGCGTCTGCCTGGCAGTGGTATCGTAACGGAACTGCTATTTCTGGAGCAACACAAAAAGCATTCGTGGTTGCCGAAAGCGGCGAATACGCGGTACAGACTGTTTTAGCCAACGGTATCTCAACTGTTTCGGATCCTGTAACTGTGAACGTTGTACCAGCGCCCGTTGTGAAGATAAAGTCTGATAAAGGAGATAAAATATCACTTGGAGACCAGGTGGCCCTTTCTGTTTCCGGTGAGGGAACTTATTTATGGGATGTAAGCGAAGGAATTATAAGCGGGCAGAATACCGATTCATCCATCGTTGTGCGCCCCGTAAAGAACACCACCTATAAAGTGATTGTCAGCAACGGCACGGCATGTAGCGTCGTGGAAAGCATCACCATTAACGTCATGGATGATTATAAAATGCTGGTGCCAAATAATATGGTCACCCCCAACGGAGATGGGGTGAACGATGTTTGGGTGGTGAAGAATATTGATCTCTATCCTAATAATGAAGTAAAGATTTTTGACAGGGCCGGAAGGGTGATCTATTACAAAAATGGATACAACAATGAATGGGATGCTACCTTCAATGGCACCCAGGTTCCTGAAGATACTTACTACTATGTCCTCTATTTCGATTCAGGGAAAAGCAAGCTTACGGGCTTCATATCAGTAGTAAAAGAATAAAGTAATAATCAAGCCTTTATGACAAAAAAAACGATCCGACACACATATAGCCAGGTGGTAAAAATAGCAGCAATAACCTCATTTGTGCTGATGTTGTTCCCTTTTATAACCATCGCACAGATCATTCCCCTTGCTACCCAATATTATCAGAATCAATATGCAGGTAATCCGGCCTTTGCCGGAATGAGTGAGAACCTCATCATCAATATGGACTACCGAAACCAATGGCGTGTTATTCCGGGATCTCCGGTTACACAGTCGTTTACAGCTGACTATAAAGTAAAGGATAAGGTAGGGGTAGGACTGAACCTTTATAACGATAAAGCCGGACTTATCCGCCGTACGAGAGTAATGGGTACTTATGCTTATCATCTCCCGCTAAACGGAGAAAACAGGAGCGTCCATTTCGGATTATCATTAGGAGTACTGAAAGAACGCCTCGACGAAGGAAGTATCGTTGCCGACCCCAATGATGTGCTTGCCGACCGGTACAATCAGCGGAAAGCCTATCTTGATGGTGATTTTGGTATATCTTATGTAGATAACAAGCTCACCCTTCAGGCGGCTCTTCCCAATATGAAAAAATTCCTGAAAAAGGATATCAGCAATTCGGCTGACGGATCTACTTACTTCATGTCTGTCGCCTATGTGATGGGGACGGATAAAGATATGATCACCCTTGAACCCAAGCTTTGTATCCGCGGGGCCCGCGGATTTAATAGTCTATGGGATTTGGGAACAGCCATCAGGTTCCCGAACAATCTTATTTCGCTTGTAGGGATGTATCACAGCAGTAAAAGCACGACCCTCGGATTTCAGCTGAATGTAGAGAACAGGGTTTACTTTCATGGCTTTTATTCAAGCCAATTGGCTGCAATGAGAGAAAACAGTGGCGGAAGTTTTGAGGTAGGGTTGAGAATTCCCCTGAATATTATAAAACTCGTACCAGCCAATCAGGGAAAATAACGCACAGCGGCGCCGGATTGGCTGGTATTGATCTATACAGAAAAAGAGGTGCCGCATCCGCAGGTTTTGGACGCATTTGGATTATTGAAGGTAAAGCCACGTGCGTTCAGTCCATGCTGGAAATCAATTTCCATGCCCGCCAGGTAAAGGCCATGCGCTTTATGCATAAACACCCTGATCCCTTCGATATCGTATTCCTGGTCTCCTTCTTTTTTCTGATCGAAACCCAGTAAATAGTTCATCCCGGCACAACCTCCCCCTTCAACTCCTATCCTCAAGCCAAATTCATCTCCGAGTTCCTGCTGCTCTCTAAGCTTTTTAAGCTCTTTTTTCGCTCCTTCTGTTAAAGAAACCGGTGCTGTTGAAGTTGCAATCTCCATACTATTTCTTTTTTATTTTAATAACAAATATACGGTGAAAATAACCGATTTTT
>JBQGEO010000151.1:0-1847 GCA_052039655.1 Pararcticibacter sp. | reverse complement strand
TTCTGTCAAAAAGTTCGCTTTCTTCCAGCCTGCTCACTCCTACTTTAAGCCTGGCTTCTTTGATTTCAATAAGCTTATTCGCAACGATTTCATCGAGAATACCCCCTGGTTGCTTAAAAGGAGACGACGGATCCGATATATGAGGTAACATTCTGATTTACGATTTTAGATTTACAAATACGATCTTACCGGAAAGAGGCAAAAATCGTATTTTATTGATAGTATATTTGTTTTATTTATCAACTCTGACTTTCTACTTTAAACTCTCAACTTTCAACTTTTCTCAGCCAATTTTCAATCATCTTACGGCCGTGTTCTGTCAGCACTGATTCGGGATGAAACTGAACGCCCCTGACATCATACTGAAGATGGCGCAGTGCCATAATGACTCCTTCCGTATCCCTGGCTGTTACTTTTAGGTCATTCGGCAGATCTTCCCTGTTTACGGCCCAGGAATGGTAGCGTCCGATCCTGAATGTTTCGGGCAGCTCCGAGAACAGAATTTCCCCGCTATCTAGAACGCTCATGTCTGTTGCCCTTCCATGTACAGGGTATGATAAATTATAAAGGCTTCCGCCGTAAACTTCTGCAATGGCCTGAACTCCCAGGCATACACCAAGGATGCTCTTCCGGGGGCCATAGGTTTTGATCACATCCAGGAGAAGTCCGGCCTCAGATGGTATTCCCGGCCCGGGAGAAAGAACAATCTTGTCAAACTGCTCTACGTCTTCCAGTTTAAATTTATCGTTCCTCCACACTACAGGATGATGACCGCATTCATTTAGCAGGTGCACTAAATTAAAAGTAAACGAATCGTAGTTGTCAATTACCAATATCTTCATTCTGCAATCTTTTCAATTTTTGGAACAATCGTTTCTGCCATTTCTATTGCTTTCCTTAAAGCCATTATTTTGTTGTTTACTTCGTTAAGCTCACTCTGCGGATCTGAATCTGCTACAATTCCCGCGCCAGCCTGATAGTGCAAAACATTATTGCGGCTCATAAATGAACGGATCATAATGGCGTGGTTGAAGTCGCCATTGAAGCCCATGTACCCAATGGCACCGCTGTAAAATCCCCTGCCTGTATTTTCGTACTTATCTATAAGCTGCATGGCTTTATATTTAGGGGCGCCGCTTAAAGTGCCGGCCGGAAAAGTATCGCCCACAACAAAAAACGGGTTTGCATCTGCCTGGAGTTTGCCTGTCACTTTGGATACAAGATGAATCAGGTGAGAATAATACTGTACTTCCTTAAATGCCTTCACCTGCACCTGCTCGCAATGCCTGCTTAAATCGTTCCTTGCCAGGTCGACCAGCATAACGTGTTCGGCACTCTCTTTCGGGTCATTTTCCAGTTTATCTGCGAGCTGTGCATCCAGAATATCATTGCCGGTACGTCTGAACGTGCCTGCTATCGGATAAATGGTTGCTTCCCTGTTTTTTATGGTCAGCTGTGCTTCTGGAGAAGATCCGAACAACTTGAAATTTCCGTAGTCAAAGTAAAACAGGTATGGCGATGGATTAATAGAGCGTAATGCTCTGTATACATTGAACTCGTCGCCAAGGAACGCCTTTGAAAATCCCCGGGAAGGTACAATTTGAAATACATCCCCCCGGAAAATATGCCGTTTCATGTTCTCAACGATTTCAATGAACTGTTCATCCGTTTGGTTTGATCGCTCTTCCTCAGACGATTCGAAAGGATATTGAGGAAAGTCCTTATTCTGTGTGATGTACTGGAGCTTTTCGAGGCCCGAAGACTCATCCTGTGAGGTTCGGTGCTCAAAAAGATACAGCTCGTTCTTGAAATGATCAATCGCGATGACATACCTGTAAATGTGATAC
>JBQGEO010000150.1:0-6393 GCA_052039655.1 Pararcticibacter sp. | reverse complement strand
TAAGGTAGTCAAGTTTGCTTCCAGGTATTTCTCTATTTACCCGCACTATTCAGGTAATAAATTCTTTATTAAGAAAGAGGGAAAGAAGTATGTAACCCCGCTTTTTCTGGTATTGCTCATCATTGAGTTTACCGATCTGATATTTGCCGTAGATTCTATTCCTGCGATATTTGCTGTTACAAAAGATCCGTATATCGTGTTCTTTTCGAATATTTTCGCTATTCTGGGTTTACGGTCCATGTTCTTTTTGCTGGTTAACATCATCCATAAGTTCCACTATCTGAAGGTCGGGCTGGCTTTTCTCCTCGTTTTCATCGGAATAAAAATGCTGGCACATGGCTGGCTGAAGGAATGGGGATTCACTACAGCCCATTCCCTTTTAGTGATCGTAACGATCCTCACAACCAGTGTTGTAGCATCCCTCATTTTTCCAAAGAAACGCCTGAAACACGGATTGCCTGAAGAGCATTAAACGTTAAAAGATATATTTTAGTTAGAGTGAATCATATCAAGGATCTGCTCTACGTACTGCCTTTCATTTGCCAGCCGCGGAACTTTATGCTGTCCGCCCAGTTTGCCGCGCCCTTTAAGCCAGTTATAGAAGGTTCCCTGCGGTGCCAGGTGTACCAGGGGTCTTCTCAGCGCCATGTCTTTGAACCGCTTGGCATCGTAATCGGAATTAAGCTCTCTGAGTGTATTATCCAGAACATCGGTAAACTGGTCTGCATTGCCGGGATGCTGCTCAAACTCAATGATCCATTCGTGTCCCCCCGCTTCGTCCTCGCTGAAGTAAATCGGGCATGCGGTATAGTCCCGTATGATAGCGCCTGTTTCAGAGCACGCTTTGGTTAAAGCCTGTTCAGCATTGTCCACGATAAGTTCTTCTCCAAAGGCATTGATAAAATGCTTTGTCCTGCCCGTAATCTGGATCCGGTAAGGGGAGAGGCTAGTAAATTTGATAGTATCTCCTATCATGTAGCGCCAGAGCCCACCGTTAGTGGAGATGATCAGTGCATAGTTTTTATGGAGTTCCACTTCCTCCAGCCCAAGCGTTTTCGGGTTTTCCTCTCCAATAAACTCCATGGGCAGGAATTCATAGAAGATGCCGTAATCCAGCATCAGGAGCATTTCTTCCGAATCGGAAAGGTCCTGTATCCCGAAAAATCCTTCTGAAGCGTTATACGTTTCGAGGTAGTACATAGAATCCGAAGGGATAAGCTTTTTAAATTGTTCCCGGTAGGGAGTAAATTTAACGGCTCCATGAATATAGAGTTCCAGGTTCGGCCATATCTCAAGCAGGTTGTCCTTGCCGGTTAGCTCAAGCAGTTTTTTTGCCAGGACAACTGTCCAGGTCGGAACTCCGGATATATTCGTTACATTCACATTAGCAGTCGCCAGTGCCATTTGCTCGATCTTCTGCTCATAGTTATCCATCAATGTGATCGACATATCAGGAGTGCGGTAGAACTCCGCCCAGAAGGGCAGGTTTTTGATAAGCACCGCAGACAGGTCGCCATAGTTAATGTTCTCGTTCAGCTGGTTTACCTGGTGGCTGCCACCGAGTGCCAGTGATTTCCCGGTGAATATTAAAGAGTCAGGACGATTGTTGCAGTAGATCGACAACATGTCCTTCCCACCCTTGAAGTGACACTCCTCCAGCGATTCAAAGCTCACCGGGATAAACTTACTCCTATCGCTGGTTGTACCGGATGATTTTGCAAACCAGTTGATCTCGGTGCTCCAGAGAATATTCTGCTCTCCTTTCATCATCCGCTCGATATAGGGCTTGAGTGTTTCATACGTTTGCACAGGAACATCCCGTTTGAATTGCTCCTGGTTAAAAATGGCATCGTAATTATAACGCTTTCCCCACTCTGTGTTACGGGCAGAAGCTATCAGGTTCCGAAAAACCTCGTCCTGCACCTCATGTGGATATTTGATAAATAATTCTATCTGGTGCATGCGTTTCTTCATGAACCAGGTGAAAATTGAGTTTACAAATGTCATGATGTTGTAGTGTTGCCGAATTTCTTCCTCCGGAGCTCAAAATGCTGGCCGAGATAGAATTTTCTCGCCATTTCATTTCCTGCAATTTCCTGAGGGGTGCCAGTCAGCATAATTTTTCCTTCGGTAAGTAAATAGGCTCTGTCGGTGATAGACAGGGTTTCCTGTACATTATGGTCAGTTATCAAAATACCGATATTCCGGTTTTTTAATTTTGCTACGATTGATTGAATCTCTTCTACAGCTATCGGGTCTACTCCGGCAAAAGGTTCGTCAAGAAGGATAAAATTGGGGTTGGCCGCAAGCGCCCTGGCAATTTCTGTTCTCCTTCTTTCGCCTCCCGAAAGCAGGTCACCCCGGTTTTTTCTAACACGGTGGAGACTGAACTCCGTTAGCAATTCTTCCAGTTTTTCTTTCTGCTGAGCCCTGTTGAGCTTAGTCATCTCGAGTACAGCAAGAATATTATCTTCTACTGTGAGCTTTCTGAATACAGAAGCCTCCTGCGCAAGATATCCGATCCCTTTTTGAGCTCTCCGGTACATCGGATCGTTGGTGATGTCTTCAGATTCCAGGAATACATGTCCCTCATTTGGTTTGATCAACCCCACTATCATGTAGAAAGATGTAGTCTTTCCCGCTCCGTTAGGCCCGAGAAGCCCGACAATTTCACCTTGTTCCACGTGAAATGAGACGTCGTTTACTACCGTACGCTGTTTGTATTTCTTTACTAAATTTTCTGCTCTGAGTATCATCTTAATCACTCTTATGACGCCTGGCGTATTCCTTTAATGTTAAGCTGAATACAGCGCTTATCCTTCCATACATTTTCTTCAATCGTATAGCATATATCAAAAGGCAGGCCTTTCTTTACCAAAGGGAGGTATTCACCCAATCCAAAGCCTATACAATCAAATGCTGAAGATCCTTCCTGTTTCACTGTCATCTTTATATGATTATTTCCAACAACGGAAGCCTGCCCACAAACATATACGTTTTTACTTAAAAAAACAGGAGTTTGGTTCATCGGTCCGAAAGGAGAGAACTGGCCGAGGATTCTAAAAAACTTTCCATTGATCTTCTCAAGCTGAAGGGTTGCATCAATAGAGATCTCCTGTATCAGGAGCTGATCAGGGATGGTTTGGGAAACGATATCCTCGAACCGCTGCTGTAATGCGGTGACATTTTCAGGCTTAAGGGTGAGGCCGGCGGCGTATTTGTGTCCTCCAAACTGCTCAAGCAGATCGCTGCAGCCACAAAGGGCCTCATACAGATCAAACCCGATAACCGAGCGTGCAGATCCTGCAATGTGGCCGTTTGAGTGCGTTAAAACAATAGTTGGCCGGTAGTATTTTTCTGTTAACCGTGATGCTACGATACCTATAACCCCTTTGTGCCAGCCCTCGTTGTAAACCACGGTTGTTTTGCGGTTAATCAGGGAAGGGTCGGCTTCTATCATCGCCAGTGCCTGTTCGGTAATTGAGGTATCATGCTCTTTCCTTTCCGCATTCTTCAGGTCAATCAGCAAACTCTGATTCCTGGCGGTTTCCCTGTTTGCTGCCAGGAGCAGGCATACAGAGTGCCTGGCATTGTCTATTCTGCCAGCGGCATTGATACGCGGACCGATCGTGAATACGATATCCGAAATAGAATATTGTTTTTTTCCGGAAATCTCCATCAGGGCCGAGAGCCCGTGACAGGGAGACTCGTTTAAACGTTTTAATCCATACCAGGCCAGGATGCGGTTTTCTCCGGTGACGGGTACAATATCAGAGGCTATGCTGACGGCTACCAGGTCGAGATAACAGGATATTGAATCGAAAGGAATGTCATTCCGCAACGCGAAAGCCTGCACCAGTTTGAAGCCTATTCCGCACCCCGACAGCTCTTTATATGGATACATACAATCAGGCTGCTTGGGGTCGAGAACTGCTGCCGCATCGGGGATCTGATCCCCGGGCAGGTGGTGGTCGCAAATGATAAAATCGATCCCCAGGCTATTGGCATACTCAACTTTGTCGGCTGATTTGATGCCGCAATCAAGGGCTATAATGAGGCTGAATCCTTGTGATGCGGCGTAGTCAATCCCCTCTTTCGAGATTCCGTAGCCTTCTTTATATCTGTCGGGAATGTAGTACTCTATAGAGTAATGAAATCTACTGAAAAAATGATATACTAATGTTACAGCGGTGGTGCCATCCACATCGTAATCTCCGTAAATCAGGATCCGCTCTTTATTCCTAAGCGCTTTTTCAATTCTTTGGATGGCAACATCCATATCTTTCATTAGAAAGGGATCGTGGAGGTGGCTTAATTCCGGCCTGAAAAAGCGGCGTGCAGAGTCAAATGAAGTGACGCCCCGCTTTACTAAGAGCAAAGCAAGTACCTCATCTATATTTAACAGACGTTTCAGATCCTCAACAAGTGCGAGGTCTGCTACTTCGTTTTCTACCCACCTTTTTTGCATATCTTTGTTTAGGCTAAAGGGTAAAGATAGTATTTAATCTGCTATTTACCCTGTTGATGTTTGTAAGTAGTTTATTATCAGTATATAGTTTTTGACGTGAAAGTATTTCCATTATATGAGGGTTCGTATTCGGTAGATAAATCTAAAAAATTCCTTCCATTCGACCCTGCCATCCATGACCCCAAAGACAGGCCTGCCTCTCTTTTTGTATTTGTACAGCCATTTTTGGTTGAAACTTCCAGTGAGCTTCTGGTTCTTGATACCGGGCTTGGGTTTAAAGATGAGCAGGGCAGGCTGATCATTCATGAAAATATCAGGAAAGCGGGCTATGATCCCGCAGATGTCACCAAAGTGCTGATGTCTCACCTGCATTTTGATCACTCTGCAGGCATGATATGGGAGAATGACGGCACCATGCAGTTATCTTTTCCCAACGCTGAATATGTGATAAACCGCAACGAGTGGGAAACAGCCTACAGCAGTCAGTCGACCTCTTACCATACAGACATATTCGATGTTGTTCAGAGAAGCGGAAGTATTCACTTTATTGAAGGGAATGGTCAGCTTGATGATCGTATCAGTTATGAAGTAACTGGTGGCCATTGTCAGTATCACCAGGTTTTCCTTATAAAGGAGGGAGATGAGAAGATCTTTTTTGGAGGGGACGTCTTGCCTGAGCCTGAACAATTGCTACGAAGATTTAAAGCAAAATATGATTTTGACGGGGCTCGTTCCATGGAGCTAAGGGAAGAATTTGGCAACCTGGCTGCCAAAGAGAACTGGCTTTGCCTCTTTTATCACGCTAAAAGCGAAGCGATGGCCAGGGTTGAGGTTGTTGACGGGGCCTTCAGAATTGTAAAATAAAGGAAGATACCTTTGGCTGTGTGGAGTAAGAGCAATGAGAGATAAGTTTTCAGTCACTCAGCTCTGCTTTTCAGGTGCTGTTGAGGCCCTCGTGCAGAACGGGACGGGACCGCTGGTGAGCTTGTTCGACACTTGGCCGACCCCTCGTCGGGACAGCTTCGGCAAAAAGGTAGAAAAGTGCACCAAATGGGGAGAAGAGAGGGTATACAGGGGTGCACCGCAGATGGTATACATAGCAGGTTGTAAGTTTTAAACAGATTGGGTATTTGATTAACAACCCTCTGCCAGCAGCTTACAACCTGCATTTTAAATTATTTCCTTGCAGCGAGATTGATCGAAAGGAGGAATTCGTCTTCAATCGCCTTGTCTCCCAGGCTTCCGAAAAAGCTGTTTGAGCGGTATTTGATGTCGTATTTGGTTCTGTCGATCTTAACATTTTTCGCAACCGCAACTACCGCATTTCCCTGTCTTTTTACAACAGCAGGAAAAGTAACGGATTGGGTGATCCCTTTGATTGTCAGATCGCCGGTTATATTCACCTGACCAGTTCCCGCCGGGCTCACTTTTGTGATCTTAAACTGGGATGTTGGATGCTTATCGACAGCAAAGAAATCATCATTCTTAAGATGCCCTATCAGCTTTTGCGACATATCTCCCTGGATATCGGTTACTGTAATGCTGGTCATGTCAGCAGTAAAAGTCCCCCCTGCCAGGGAATTCCCATTAAACAGAAGGCTGCCTGCAGAAAGTTTAACAGCACCGTTGTGCTTTCCTGTAACCTTGCTGGCGGTCCATTCAATGGATGATCTTTCCGTATCAATCGTAAAGGTCTCCGTTTTAGCTGAAGGTTTGAAGGCGAGTAATGTGGCGACTACGGCCATCGTGAAAAGTGATTTCATATTATTTGTTTCGTTTTGTTTGTGCATTAACCCATTCTCCAGGCTGGATATCATTGTTTTATTCACTGATATCCCCTGTTGACTTATATCTCAAAAATACAGGAAAAGCATATAAGTTGGTGTTTAAACAAATATTTAACCTATTTATTACAATCAAAAAGG
>JBQGEO010000149.1:0-3566 GCA_052039655.1 Pararcticibacter sp. | reverse complement strand
TTCCCGTTTCCCAGGTCAGCTACCCATACTTTTGAGGCCGGCAGCTTGTCTTCGACTGCTTTAATTCTTTTTTGTTGCGCAAAAGTGTTTACACTGAATAAAAACAATGATATACAAATGCTCAGCTGCTTCATGATCTTTTCTGTTGATTAATGAGTTCAATTGCCTGGTGGAGAGCCATCACCCGTTCATTTAGTTTATTATTCATCTGTTAGCTTCTGAAGTTTACAATTAGCAAGGCTCACAGCAAGATTAATAAGTTTAGCCTGGCAAACGAACAAAAGAGAGAGAAATTTTTGTGCAATCGTTCCCGGGTTTTGCCGCTGCACACAATGAAGCCGGATTCATGTGGAAATCCGGCTTAACTTTGGAAGTAAATAAACGTGATAAGGAGAAGCTCCGGGCAACCGGAGTTTCTCCTTATAATATCTTATTCGTTTGCGGCTTTACCAAGAGAAGCAAGGATGCCTCCATCTACGTAAAGAATATGGCCGCTTACAAAGTCAGAAGCTTTCGAAGAAAGGAAGATCACAGCTCCCTGAAGGTCCTCCTGCTCGCCCCAGCGTGCAGCGGGAGTACGGCTGATAATAAAATCATTGAAAGGATGTCCATCTACACGAATAGGTGCAGTCTGTGAAGTGGCAAAGTAACCAGGCCCGATACCATTTACCTGGATGTTGAACTGAGCCCATTCAGTTGCAAGGTTCTTGGTCAGCATTTTCAGCCCGCCTTTTGCGGCTGCATAAGCACTAACTGTATTTCTGCCTACTTCGCTCATCATCGAACACATGTTGATAATTTTACCAGCACGTCTTTCAATCATGTACTTCCCAATCACCTTAGCCATAATGAAAGGACCGGTAAGGTCAATCTTCAATACTTGTTCCCAGTCGGCAACTTCCATTTCTACAACCGGGATCCTCTTGATGATACCGGCATTGTTAACCAGGATATCGATCGGGCCTATTTCCTTTTCAATTTTATCAACGTGGGTTTTAACGGCAGCTTCGTCAGTAACATCAAAAACAAATCCATGCGCTTTGATTCCGTTAGCTGCATATTCCTGAATGGCACTGTCTAGCTTTTCCTGGGAAATATCGTTAATAATTATTTCAGCACCAGCCTTTGCGAGGCCGGTTGCCATAGCCATTCCGAGGCCATGTGTTGCACCTGTTACCAGTGCTCTCTTACCTGTAAGATCAAAAAGTGAAAGTGACATATTTGTGGTTTATTTAATATTCAAGAATTAAAAATTAGTCTTTTGAGCTGAGCTTTCAGGGCTTGGTCTCCGAAACTCATCCGTTTAATTAAGCAAAGCAAATATAGAGCGATATTTAAAATATTTAATAAAAATCTTTTTCACTTTTTTCTAAAGAGCAGCTTTTTAATGCAAAATTTCAAATACACGTCAGCCAATAGCGGTTAAGGTTAATGCTTTATTAAAACGCAGATCGGTGTTCCATATCTTATCTATAAACGCTAATTTGCGGCCGCATTAACCTCTTAAATTATGGGCAACAATTCTTTATTTGATCTGTCAGGAAAAATTGCGCTGGTGACGGGCTGCAACCGTGGGATAGGAAAGGCCATGGCGGTTGCCCTGGCTGAAGCTGGAGCCGATATTATCGGTGTTTCTTCTTCCATTGCTTTAAGCGGCAGCGAAACAGAACGGGCAGTGACCGCCACAGGCAGGCAGTTTAAGGCCTACCAGTGTGATCTGAGCAACAGGAAGTCGGTGTACGATTTCCTGGAAAAGGTACTCGGTGAAAATGAGAGGATTGATATCCTGCTGAACAATGCCGGAACGATTATGCGTCAGCCCGCTGCTGAACATTCTGATGAGTATTGGGACAAGGTAATTGATATCAATCTGAACAGTCAGTTTCTGATCACCAGGGAAATTGGATCAAGAATGCTGAAACAAGGAAAGGGAAAGATTATTTTTACCGCGTCATTGCTGACATTTCAGGGAGGCGTAAATGTTCCCGGATATGCAGCAAGTAAAGGAGCTATCGGGAGCCTTGTGAAGGCACTGGCAAATGAATGGGCGTCGAAAGGAGTGAATGTAAATGCCATTGCGCCCGGATATATTTCGACCGATAATACGGAAGACCTGAGGAACGATCCCGAAAGGAGCAAGACTATCCTTGATCGTATTCCGGCGGGCAGGTGGGGCGAACCGGAGGACTTCAGAGGGCCGGTGGTTTTCCTTGCATCCAGTGCCTCCGATTATGTGCACGGGACAATCCTGACAGTAGATGGCGGATGGATGGGACGATAAAAGAGAATTAAGTTGACTATAAATAAATTAGTTTTAATATGATAATGAATCAGAGATACGCGCAGAGCCCTAAAGAGGTGGCGGGATTGAATACCGCGGAGCTCCGTGCAAACTTTTTGCTGGAAGACCTGATGCAGGCTGATCAGTTCAGTTTTACGTATTCGCACTACGACAGGGCGATAATCGGCAGTGTAGCGCCTGTTAAAGAAGTGCTCGAACTTCCGGTATACGAAAATCTCCGGGCTGATTATTTCCTGGAAAGACGCGAGTTAGGAGCTATTAACGTTGGCGGTGACGGAGAAGTGATTGTTGACGGAACAACTTACCAGGTTAATAAGCTTGATGCTGTTTATGTAGGTAAAGGAACTAAG
Source organism: Pararcticibacter sp. (assembly GCA_052039655.1). GTDB lineage: Bacteria > Bacteroidota > Bacteroidia > Sphingobacteriales > Sphingobacteriaceae > Arcticibacter. The sequence goes on along the minus strand of JBQGEO010000149.1, from coordinate 914 downwards.
TCGGTTCAGTTTAAAAGTGTTTCTGCCGGAAACCCTGCGAAATTCTTTTTATACTCTGTTCCTGCGCACAAGGAATTTCCTCACCAACTGATTAAAAAGGAAGATGCATTTCCTACTACTATCGGCAGTAAGGATACAGCAAATGAAAGAACGATTTATAAGTACATCCACCTGGAAGGTGCAAAAAGCTGCCAGCTTGTGATGGGCTTAACAATATTAAGCACCGGTTGTGTTTGGAATACGATGCCTTCGCATGTTCACGACCGCAGGATGGAATCTTATTTCTATTTTGACGTTCCTGAAGATCAGGTGGTATTTCACTTCATGGGTCAGCCTCAGGAAACACGTCACCTGGTAGTTCAAAATCATCAGGCTATCATATCCCCTCCATGGTCAATTCATTCTGGCGGCGGTACTTCTAACTACGGCTTTATCTGGGCTATGTGTGGTGAGAACCTCGTGTATTCGGATATGGACGCTGTAGCAATTAAAGATTTGCGATAAACGTAATATCCGGGATATTCCGGAATAAAGAAGGAGGATATTTCTGAAGAGGGGATATCCTCTTTTCTTTGGAAGGAAGTGTCCTGCGAGGCAACTATTAATTCCCTTTCTTATTTTGGCCTTTTTTCCTGATTAATCCCTAATCAGCCTGCGAGACCTTTAAAAATATTTAAAGAACATGTAATAAAAAGCCAGGGAGCCCATCAGAGATATATTGTAACATAACCTTTCGATCCATTTGTAATTAGGTCTGTTTCACTTTTTTTCTTTTATTTGCAGTAACAATAGAATAAACGTAGATTAGGAAAGGAAAGGGATCTAAATAATTATAAGCCAGACAGTCTGTTCTTAGGTTTATGATTCAATTCTTGAGTTCACGGTATGAAAGGGGAAATGAAGGATTTTAACGA
>JBQGEO010000148.1:0-6825 GCA_052039655.1 Pararcticibacter sp. | reverse complement strand
ATAAAGCTTTCGCCATAAGAACCTGTAGTACGATCCCCCAGCCATGGCTGACGTTCATTACGCTGAGGGCAATCCACCGGCATTCCCTTATAATTACTCAGAACACCCCACCACGCATTTTTATAAACCTGGTTAATAGTAAGATTCGAAGTAACGAACTCACCGGTAGTTTTCATTTCGTCATACACGACTCTTCCATCGAAGTCGTTCAGGGTCGGCGTTCCCGGGAAACCGGTAATTTCAACAAAACGGAATCCATGATATATAAAACTGGGCTCCCAGCTTTCCTGTGAACCACCCTTTATTATATAAGTATCAGTAGACCGGGCATCACGGAGGTTCCTCACATAAAGTTCTCCGCTTGCCTGGAGATTCTCGCCGAAACGCAGCTTAACAGTATCCCCCTTCGAACCCTTCACCCTCATTCTGATCCAGCCTGCAAAGTTTTGTCCCATATCCATGATATAGGTGTTCTCTTTCAGCTTTTTTATAGATACCGGCTTTATAGTAGCCATCACTTTCATGTTCTCGTTCATCTGAGCCTCATAAGTTCCCCCCGGTTCCTGAACGAATGATGCCTTCAGCCATTCTTTATCATCAAATCCTGTTTTGTTCCATCCCGACATCTCTTTAGTCGCATCATATTCTTCCCCGTCATACTCATTATTAGAACGAATGGGCCCATTACCCGTCAGCTTCCAGGAATCGTCCGATACCACCACATCTTTTGATCCGTCAGCATATTCCACCAAAAGATTAAAGAGCATCTTCGGATGTCCAAAGTTTTTGATCTTGTAAGGTTTGTAATCCTGGCGCATAGTATAATAACGTCCGTTGCCCAACACCGTTCCAATCGCATTCATTCCGGGCTTCAACATGGACGTCACATCAAAAGCATTGTATTTTACTCCCTTGAAATAGTCGGTAGGTGCAGGTGCCAGCACCTGGTCGCCTACTTTCTCTCCGTTGAGATACAGTTCATACATCCCCAGGCCGATAATATAAGCAGTCGCTCTCTTCACCGCCTTTTTGGCATCAAACTCTTTCCGTAAATAACGGGCACTTAAACGCGACCATTGTGTTTCGCTATCCCATGGAAAAGGCTTATCTATCCCGATCCATCTTCCCTTCCAGTCTACATAATTTAAAAGTCCTATACTGAAACTTGCAGGACCGCTCCACCCCGATTCCCCTCTATTGGTCCAGACCTTCACTTTCCAGTATGCCTTCTCATTACTTTTTAAAGCGGCCCCCTGATACCTGACATGCACGGATACATCCGAGCTGATCTTACCCGAATTCCAGAGATCGCCCTCATTTGCCGACAATTTTTCGGGTGTAGAGGCAACAAGCACCTCGTATGCGGTCTGCTCCACTCCCCTGGCAGAGCTCTTCAGCTCCCAGCTCAGGCGCGGCTGGGTAACGTCAATCCCTACGGGATTAACCAGCAGTTCTGTCCGGAGATTCGAGACAGAAACAGGTTGCCCCATCAGCCGTGTGGCACACACCATCAGGAACAAAATCAATAAAGATTTGCTATTGGCTATCAGCAGTCGGCTATCAGCTCTTTGCATCATTGAATTATTTAATATTTTATTTATTGACGGTTGGCTATTAGCTGTTGGCTATTGGCTTTCGGAAGTCAGCTATCGGCTATCAGCTTCATTACGGCGCATACTGTCGCAGTACTTTCTGCGCTTCCTCCAGGCCCTCTCCCCTTAACTTTCTACTTTGACCTTCCCGCTTTTAACTTTTAACTTTAGACTTTCTACTTTAAACTTTCTACTTTAAACTTTAGACTTTCATGGTTTTCCTGAAAAATCAAAATACAGTACTATATTGAGGGCTCTTGCCGGCTCTTTTTCATAATCGTAAAACAAGTTCTTCATTGACATCGGGCCAGTCCTGTCTGAACGTTGAGTTTTGGTGCCGATACCTGGAATTCCCTGCATAAAGGAGATATCTCCGGAAGGGAAATGAGGTTCATAATTATGCCACTGATCTGTTTTGAAGGCGGCGCTGAATAAACGTAAAAACAGGTCTTCATTCTCCGTTACTACGGTAAAAGGCTGCTCTGTTGTGATAAACTTACACCAGTACATATTGGAATGATAACCTTTAAACTCCGGATATATCCAGCTTTCCCCGGTTTCTGTACTATTATAATCCTTTTTCCAAACTCCAAACTTATTACCTTTTGTCCGGTTTCTCCAAACTCTGTAGGGTCCCATTCCCATATATTCAACGCCCTTCATTTTGCTTTCAGGGAAGGAAAAGTTGACCCCGGCAAAGTTAGTCAGGTAATCTCCGGGGAAATACCGGACATGCAACTTCACCCATCCTGATGGATATACCGTCCACTGTAATGTATTATATGCAGTTTTGCGGTCGAACGTTGACTCAATAACGACGTTTTCTCCATCTTTCTTACAGGTGATACCGTTAAAATTATTTACTCCCTCCTGAACGACAGGCCCGTTATTAAAAGGAATCGCACCACGTTCATTTTTTACACTTCTTAATACTCCCGATTTCCTGCTGAAGCTGAGGCTGACGCCGTTTGCCTGAACATTATAAAGAGAATCGGTTTCAGTCAGACCAACAGGGGCGTTTCCTTGCTTGACCACAATAGCAGAAGCCTCTTTAACTGGCAAAGTAACAGGGAAACTCCAGGTAAACAACTCACGCTTATGCGGATCCGCTGCAGTGATATATAAAGCATCAAAATTTCTCCAGTTCGAAGGCAAGTTTACTTTCAACGTTCCTTTTTCAAAAGGTTTAATATCCGGGGAAGTCAGTACACCTGTTTTCGACTCTCCTGACTTAAAATTAGTCAGCTTCCAGCTGAAGCTGCACTGGTTCAGATTGGTATAATAATACCTGTTTTCGATATTAAACAATCCATCAAAGCCCTCCGTCATTTCTCTTCGTTCAAAAAACACAGGACTCCATACTTCTTTAATGGTATAAAAGCTGCCTTCCTTCTCATGATAGGGACCAACTATCCCGTCCGGGCCATGATTTCCGTCCGTATCAAGAATTCCATTTTTGTCCGTTCTCACGACCGCCTGATCTGCAAAGTCCCACAGAAAACCACCGGCAGATAAAGGATGTCTCAGCATTTCGTTCCAATAATCATCCAAACCAGCCCCGTGTCCGCCATCATACATACCATGCAGGAATTCAGTCGGCATCACGATACTATGTCCATACATATAATTTGCAATCCCATAATTATACTCCCGGTAGTGCTGTGTATCAAAGCCATTAAAATCTTCCCAGGGATGCACCATCGGGCGTTTTTGAATATCCAGCTCGGCAAAAAGATGATCCAGTTCGCGATTATGCCCCCCCTCGTTTCCATTCGACCAGAAGACGATAGAAGGATGATTCACATCGTGATTCATCATTTCCTTCACCAGTTTCGTGCCGGTTGGGGTGTCATAGTTGCCATGCCATCCCGCAAGCTCGTCCAGTACGAATAATCCCAGGGAGTCACACACATCAAGAAAATGTCCGTCGGGAGGATAATGCGACATGCGGACAGCATTCATGTTCATATCCTTCATCAGGTTTACATCAGCAATACTGATCGCCTTGCTTGTTGTCCTTCCTGATTGAGGGTGAAAAGAATGACGGTTTACCCCTTTAAACTTGATCTTAACACCATTCACATAAACACCATCCCGCTCCTTTACTTCAACAGTCCTGAATCCGGCTTTCTGTGTCATGGAATGTATCGCTTTTCCCTGTTTATATAGGGTAAACACGGTCTTATACAGATTCGGAAATTCTGGAGACCATAGCTTGGGAGAAGAAAAATTTCCCGACACCACTATGTCTGAAGCCCCTTTCACAAGAGTGCTGCTGATCTCCTTTCCAAATCTATTCCCGTCCTCAGAATACAATTGCACAGTTACTTTATCCCCACTACCACCCGTATAAACCTGTGCCTTAAACTGTCCGTCTGCCCTGGCATCTATTGCAACCCTCTCTATATGCGATTCCGGCAAAGCCTCCAGGTATACCGGGCGGAATATTCCGCCGAATATCCAATAATCCGCTTTACGCTCTGCTTCGTTTACCGACTTGTTTGCAGAATGTTTAGCCACCGTTACTTCCAGGAGATTAGAAGCTCCGTACTTCAACAACTTCGAAATATCATAACGAAAAGAATAAAAAGCCCCCTGATGAACTTCTCCTGCCGGGATTCCGTTAATCTTCACTTCAGTATCGGTCATCGAGCCTTCGAATACAATATTGATTTTTTTCCCCTTCCAGGCGGTAGGAACCTTAAACTTATATTTATAAAGCCCCTTCTCCTTTCCTTTTAAAGAATCTTTCGCAAAGCCATAATCATATTTACCAAATCCCTGAAGTTCCCAATTTGATGGAACCGCTATTTTACTCCACTTGCCAGAATTTCTTCCCGCCGTACAAAAGAAGTCCCATTTAACCGTATGGTCTTTATCCGTACCTGAGAGATATTGTTTTTGCGTCTCCTGAGCTCTTACCAGCCCTGAGCCGAAAAACAGGAACCCACAAACTATAAAAAATCCCTGTATTGCTGTTTTACTAATTCCAGCCAATGCTTTTTCCACACTTTGCTGATCACTGACTGCCAGCTGCTTACCTCCTGTTGCTAAAAGCTGATCGCTGATTGCTGATTGCTGATTGCCCAAGGCCGACCGCTTATTACTATTTTCTGCAAAAACTCCCATTAATTTTTAATATCCGGTTTAAACTGACTGAATAAAACATTGTCCGTACGAAAAGGGCGGGCAGGTAAACCCTCCTTATTATACAGATTAGGCTGCGCTGTTTCTACCCAGGCAAAGCGGACAGCTTCCGGCCGCGGCACCTGTGCAGATGAAACAATCACCTTGTCCCCTTTAATCTCCGCCTGCGCCGCAACAAAATTCTTATCTTTCCCGGCAATGAGGAAATCAGATAAAGGCTTTCCGTCTTTGCTGATCAGGCCCGAACCTGTAGAGGAAAACCTCAGTTCAATTCTATTACCCTTCACCTTCAAACCTTTATATACAGGCCCCGAACTCACTAAATCCTTCATTCCATAATCTTTCGTCAGAGCAATCAGCGCAAGTCTGCGTCCGACTTCCCACTTGAAAGAAGGATGTATGTCGCTCAGATTATCTGCCAGATCCGTAGTCACGATCATCGCTGTATTAGGAAGCCTGAGCGCCGCAGCCTGTGCCTCCCTGAATTCAGGAAGAGATTCCTTTGTCAGACCGACTTTATCTTTGGCTTCCGAGTATTTAAAAGGAGCTATCTGTACAAAATTGAATGGAAGTTTCTTGTCTGCCCAGTCTTTCCTCCAGCGGGCTATAAGTGCCTCCATCTTATGAGTGTACTCCAGACGTTCGTTAAGAAAGCAATTTGTTTCTCCCTGGTACCACACGAAACCTTTAATGGTAAAGGGAACAAGGGGACGGATCATCGGTGTATAAAACTTTCCCGGATCGTTCTGTACCTTCTTCTCCTTTAAAAAAGCACATGCGTTGAAAGCATCCGCGGGAGCCCACGGTTCAATGGCGCTTCCGGGAACAGCTGAAGAGATCACCCCCACAGGAACATGGAGATGCTTATTCAACTCCTTCGCGAAAAAATAAGCCGGTGCAGAAAACACCCTTAACGCAGAATCCCTGGCAATGTTCCATCCCCTGTGAAGAGAATCAGGTTTTACAAGTTCCTTACGGTTTACCAGGAAAATGCGGATGTCCGGATTCTTAGCGTAGTCCAGTTCATCTACGGGGTTCTCCCCCTCAACAGCCGGGCGTTTCATTTTGCTGCTCTTCCGCATGGTGAATTCCATATTTGACTGCCCGGAGCATAACCATACTTCGCCTACCAGGATATTCTCCAGCTTAATAGTATTGCTTGCAGTTATGATCATTTGAGAGCCGGCAGAAGAGGCAGGCATAGGATTAAGATAGATTTTCCAGTTTCCTGAGTTATCTGCAACCGTCTCCTTTTTCTGTCCGGAAAACTCCACTTTGATATGCTCTCCTCCCGCCGCAGTTCCCCAGATGCAGACAGGTTTCTCTCTTTGAAGAACCATGTTATGCCCAAGTACCCTTGGCAGTGTAACGGAAGCTTTCGTTTCAACGAAAGCCAAAAGAACGATAAGTCCACTAAAAATCCGGCCTAATCTCATTCTACAAAGAAGTTTTGAAATATTTAATCGCATAACTTGCTTCAGCCACAGGATCGCCCGGATTTTTCAGATCGTAATTCTGATCTGTCGGAGTGTCGGCATCCGGAAAACGTCTGACTTCTCCCGTTCTGAATGCTATTCTCTCAATGGCATGAACCGGCGCAAAGAAGATCTTTGTGCCCTTAGCCTGCCCGTTTACAGAAATGATGTATGAACGGCTCGCAGTATTAAAGTCTACCTTTATTTTGTATTCTTTTCCGGCTTCATATTTCGACACCCCTGAATCTCTGTAACCCGCTTTTGTCTTCAGCTCCCCATCGGCACCGAAGATCAGCCTGATAGCTGCACTTCCTTTTTCATCCAGGAATTCAATATGCAGAAGACCATTATTATCCTGAGCAGGTATCACCGAGAATTCTACGGTACCTTTTTTCATGGCAGGAATCACGCGTTCCGCTTTTGCGAAATCATAAGGATCCTTATCGCTAAGAACCAGGGCCTTTCTTCCGTCACCCACCTTTCCGATCTTCGCAGTAGCCCAGAGGGGGCTATAGATATTCCAGAAATTCAGTTCCTGGCCTTCGGCCATGTCTGCAAAGGATTCATTTACCTGGCTTCCTGCCTTCGAAGTTACGGTCACCGGAACTTTC
>JBQGEO010000147.1:0-10593 GCA_052039655.1 Pararcticibacter sp. | reverse complement strand
ATGATTCCATTAGAATACGCATTGTGCTTAAAATTGTGGATGATCTCCAAAAAATCCTTTTCAATGTATATAGAAATGCTTACGTCGATAACTACATCAGAATCATTAGTGAGATTATTAAGGGTGAAAGAAATTGCCGCTTTATTGAGGAAAGATACCTCTTCAGAAAGCTTAATGGTAATCACTTTTTTGTCTCCATTGCGTCCGATAGTGTAGAAGTATGGATTACGGAGGTTATTGCGGAGGATGTAGAACACGCCAACCACCATTCCGATCCCTACCCCTTTGAGGAGGTCGGTAAACACGACAGCCACAACGGTGACAATGAACGGAATAAACTGAGCCCATCCTTCTTTATACATCTTCTTGAATAAAGCAATCTTTGCCAGTTTATACCCGGTCACCAGCAGGATAGCCGCCAGACACGAAAGCGGGATACTATTGATAAGTCCCGGGATCAGCAAGAGGGAAAGCAGCAGCCACATCCCGTGCAGGATAGCACTTACTTTTGTTTTTCCCCCGGCATTCACATTCGCCGATGAGCGCACGATCACCGCCGTCATTGGTAAACCGCCCAGGAACCCGCTCGCCATATTTCCGATCCCCTGAGCTACCAGTTCGCGGTTTGTTGGCGACACTCTTTTCAATGGATCAATCTTATCGACTGCTTCCAAACTAAGCAGCGATTCGAGACTTGCCACGATGGCGATGGTCACCGCTACCGTCCAAACCTCGGGATTGACAATCTGGGAAAAGTCGGGAGTGACAAAAAGCCCCGTAAACTCGTCGAATGAATTCACAACAGGGATACCAACCAGGTGCTCATCTTTGATCTGAAGAGAAGTACCCTGAAAAACTTTATTGAAGACAATTCCGAGCACCACCACGATCAGCGGAGCCGGAACACTGCTTAGCTTCTTAATCTTCGGCCAGTAGATCAGGACAATCAGAGAAAGAACACTGATGATCACGGCGCCGTAGCTGATAGCAGAAAGGGCATTCGTCAGTGCTGAAAAGGTATTGTGATCACCTGTCTGAAAGGCTTCACTTCCTTCAAATTCTGCATCGTACCCAACGGCGTGAGGGATTTGCTTAAGGATCAGAATAATACCAATAGCCGCAAGCATCCCTTCAATCACGGAAGATGGAAAATAATTAGCAATAGTACCTGCGCGCAGAAATCCGAGTACTAACTGAAGGGCTCCTGCAAGAAGTACTGCGAGAATGAACGTTTCGTAAGCGCCAAGCTTTGTGATAGCTCCCAGCACAATAACCGTAAGACCGGCCGCCGGCCCGCTCACGCTTAATTGGGAACCGCTAAAAGAAGCGGTTATAATCCCTCCCAGGATCCCGGTAAGTAAGCCGGAAAATAAGGGAGCTCCTGAGGCCAGGGCAATACCCAGACACAATGGCAAAGCCACCAGGAATACGACAATACTTGCCGGAAAGTCTCTTTTGAGGTTTCTCGGCGAGAAATAGCTCTTAAAACTTGTTGATGCAGACATATGATTAGCTGCCATATATTTTTTGATATGAGATTTTAGAAGATCAGACTAAAGATGGCCGTTTCCCGGAAATCTTTAATACTGTTAAATAAGTGTGCGTAAAAGCAGGGGTCTATATGCTACGCATTAGGAGGCGGGGTTGGAACAGAGGGATAAAATGCCTGAACATGTTTATCCTGATCCGTATGTACATGCCCTGTATCCAACATACACAAAGGGCTGGAAATCGAAATGCCGGGAAGATTAAGAGAGATGAAATCCTTTGCTGAAAATTCCTTTCCATCAGAGGGTTTCGAGTGCTCAATCTCCAGCTGCATGATCACAGCGTTGACGGTTTTACAATCGAGATGAGCTTTAATAAGGGGCGCAACAGAAATTACCATCTTACTCATGAAGATGGACAGGAAAAGAATGCTGATTAATTTTTTTGCAATAGTCTTCCTCATAAATTGTTTCTGGCCGCAGTTTACAAAAATAGCAGTCTCAGGCAAAAGCCGAATTTAAAACGCTTTTTTTACAAAATTGTTATAAAAAATTCAGAAATCTTAACAGATTCCTAATTTAACATAAAGGTAATGTCTTCCTGCAAAATTTAAAGCCATTCTGAAAGCCCCCGGAACAAGCTCTCCCACTGTGTAATGTCGTGACTGCCCATTCCCAGGTCGAGGCCATAGATTTTAGTTTCAGGTAAATGCTGGCGATAACCACCAGGGTTTTTAAATCCCGAATCAACCAGCAGCGGAACGAGGGTTTTCTGCTCTATACCATGGCCAAGCGTAATCCATACCTGCAACCCCGCAGGAGGCGGAACCAGCATGGCCTTTCCGGCCAGCGACTCTTTAAAAACCCCTGAAATAACGTCAAGGAAAGACCTGTAAACATTCAGCGCCCTGTGTGCCGCATCCGGAATAGCGCCGCTGTTGATCAGGCGGCACTGCACGAGCGCGTGGAAAGGATCAACCCAACTGTCGGCCATTTGCAGTTCTTCAGCAATCAGGCCTGCAAAGTCCCCATTGGCAACCACGATGCTGGTTTCATTCATATGGGCAGTTACCTTACTCATAGAAGTGATATAAGTGATGAGCCCGCCGTGGTCTCTGGCTGCCATTGGCGAGAGGCGCGGCCGGAACACCATTTCGTGATCAGGATCCATTTCAATCATCCGCGTGCCATATTTCTTTGCAATGGCAATCAACTCCTGCCTGCGTCCGTCAGTCATCATCAAATTGTAGGGGCGAGCCGTTGCGGGCCTTACAAAGAGAACAGCTCCGGGGTACTGGCGGCAGAATCTTTCAACATACGCAGCCCGCATCCCTTCTCTGTCGAGCCCGGTAAAGAGCATCGTAAGTCTCAAACGCGAAAAAACATACAGGGCCTGGCGGTCGTCGGGCGTATCCATAATCACAAAGCCTCCGCGGGGCGCCATGGCCGCGGCTGTCAGCAGCAGGGCTTCAGTGGCAGGCACCAGCAGAAACGATGCCCCATCCATGTTAATCTCTCTTTTGCTAATGAGAAGGGCCGCTTCGTGGTTGCATTCGTCAATCACATCAAATTTTCCGTTTTCCCCCTTCCCGTTTACCTTATCGTGCAGTGCTGCAGCATAAGCATTTCCGAAAGAATTCACAGGGACCTGTTCAATGTCAGGATAGGGCTGCGAACAGGAAAGATAAGCAGTGAAATACGGTTTCGGCAATTGATGCAGCCGGTATGGAGACACCGGCCTCCACCCCGGATCAATCACGTGCCCCTCAACCTCCGTCTTGCCGCTATCATGCTGCCATACCCTTGTTTCCCTGCGTTCGCCGGTAACAATCACCTTCTGTTCTTTCAGTATGGCAAAAGCCTTTTCCACCGTTCCGTGTGACACATCCAGTTTTCCGGCTATCTCGCGCTGACTGGGCAACCGGTCGCCGGGCTTCCATCGCCCATTTTTTATTTCACGTTTAATATTCAGAACGATCTGTTCGATTTTATTTCGTTTTGTACGATCAAAGGGTTTCTCCCAGGTGGAATTACTATCGTTAGGCATATCAAACCGATTTAAGTTGAGGCTTTTAATATCAAGAGCCAGCAATTTAAAAAACACTTTCACATTACTTTCTGCATACCTCATTTTTTTGCCCCTGCCCTACAAAATCTTATGAATAAAAGCGTGATTTTTAATCAAAAAGACAACAATTTGTAAAAAATGAATGAAATCTTTTATCTCGTTCGATTATTTAAGCCCCAAAGTAAGCGAATCTGATACCGGGAAAAACTTCCCGGCATTTTGCGGTGCCGCTCTCCAATTTGCCGATGGTCATTTGGTCACTCTCCCTGCCGGGCTCATCTTTACCCAGGAATATACCGGCAGAAGTTTTTCTTCGGTATCAGATACCGGCGGGAAGCTTTGGAAGAGGAGAACGGACTGATTGCCCAAGCCAGGAAAACCAAACAAAGCTATCAGCCTGAAGTACTTCCTAATGGCGATACCCTCAAGCAGCTACTGGCCCGAAGCAGATATCTGCTCTTTAAACACGAAAGCAAATGGACTCCATCACAAAAAGAACGTGCAGACATCCTATTTCCCCGCTATCCCCTGTTACATAAAGCCTATCAGTTAGCCCTCAGGTTAATTAACATCTTTACCATCTGTAAGAGCAAGACACAGGCTTTTAAAAGACCGGCCATGTGGTATAATGATGTGGAAGCTTCTGCTATTGATTCTTTCATCACAGTCGCCAGATCGGTACAAAGCCATTACGAATATATCCTGAACTTCTTTGACAACAGAAGTTCCAATGCTGCTGCTGAATCTTTCAATGCCAAGGTCAAGGCTTTCAGAGCTACTTCCAGAGGTGTTAGAGATACTGCCTTCTTCTTATTCCGTCTTGCTAATATTTATGCTTAATAAAGCCTCCCCCCCAAGTATTCCGCTTGATCCGTTTCCGTGCAAAACAAAATCGTTTGGATTCGAACCTTCTCATATAACCTTATTGGATTATCCAACTCCTAATTACTTGATTATTGCAAAAATTTAGCACATAGATAACAAATCGGTGGGCCTTAAATACCCACGAAATATTTTTTAAAGAAAGGATGAATCTTTTATGGTTGGTAGGTTACCATAGCTGCTACCTTACACTCTAAATCACAATTCCTTCAAAAGATGTTTTCTTTGCCTGCTGACCGGTACGCTCATCTTGTTATCCATCATCAGATAACCTCCATCCGCCTTCTTAAAAGATTCTACACGGTTTTTGTTAATGAGCCATGACTGATGGATGCGGATAAAGCCATACAAAGAGAGAATTTGTTCATATTCGGAAATAGGCTTCGAAACGATAATTGGCCGGCTTTCATTATGTATATAAAAGCTGGTGTAGCTATTTTCGGCACCACAGCAAACGATGCTTTCTATGAGCACATACCTGATTTCGTTCTGATCTGCCAATGCAATTCTCTTCTGTGTATTAAGCCGCTGCTGTTCGTAAGACTGTAGCAGTATGGAAGTCTGGTCTGTATAACTGTTTTTATTTGACAGGATCACTTTATGTACAGCGGCAATCAGTTCCTCGGGCACAACAGGTTTCAGCAAATAATCTGTTGCCGAAAATTTAATCGCCTGTATGCCATACTCATCGTGTGCGGTAACAAATACAATGCGCAGAAACTGCTTGGGAAGCAGTCTTAAGAGATCAAAACCGGTTTCCTGCTTCATTTTAATATCCAGAAATAAGATATCCACAGTGTGGTTATTCAGAAAGTTCAGCGCCTGTTCTACGGAGTTGGCACTGCCGCTAATTGTTAAAAAAGGACAGTAACGTTCTATCAGCACGGTAAGCGTTGTAACAGCGCCTGGTTCATCATCTACAATAAAACAGCTAAGATTGGTCATGAAAGCCAGTTTTGAAGGGTAAATGTAGTAATTGTGCCGCTTCCCTCGCTGTAGTTTACGTTCATTTGAATAGACATTCCTTCAAGCTTTTCGTTATAAACAGCGATACGTTTCCTGGTAAGCGAAAGCCCATGCCCCTCCTGAACCCCATCGCTATTCCAGAAAGTGATGCCGTTATCTGCCAACTTAACGTTAAGATTATTAGTGTCCCTGAATATCTGAATAGTTATTGTAGGATCAGAAAGGTTTTGACCAAAGGCATGACGGATAGAGTTCTCCAGCACTGGTTGTAATAATAAAGGCGGAAAATCGATCAACGATGGCCTCAAATCTGTTGAAACTGAAATGGTGTAAGAGAAAGCAGACCTTTCCTGTTCCAGCTTTAAATAGTCTTCCTCTTGCTTTAGTTCCTCTTGCAGGGATACAAACTCCTTTTTGCTATTATCCATTACATCCCGCATAAAACTTGCTACACTGGCTATGTAAGCATTTGCCTTCTCCGGGTTATTGTTTATGGTTCCCTGTATAGCATTTAAGGAATTGAAAAGAAAGTGCGGATTGAGCTGGCCGCTTAATAAGGATAGGCGGGTCTCGGTATCTTCGTTTTTTTGCTTAAGCGCAGCAAGTTTTCTTTTGTTCCGTTTGTTGCGTAAATAAAACCAGGTTAGGCCAAGAGTCAAAATTAAAATGCTTATTACCGCTATCTGAGCCCAGGGAATTTCAAAAGGAGGCGCTTTTACACTCACCGTTATGCTGTGCACCGTTTCGGGCTGACTTTTGTATCTGAGATAAATGTCATGGTCTTTTCCGGCAGTCATATTACTTGGGAGAACCAGAAATACCCCATGCCCTGGGTCGAGCGCCTTCAGCGACTTCCATTTGTAAGGATTTTTCCCGAAAGAATATTCGACCTCGTCCTGAAAAGTTAGGCCTTTGTATAACAGGATACCGATAGAGCCGTAGTCTTTTTTAAATATGGTGGAGGTATCTCCACCGAATGCAACGGGCTCGCCCCGTCCTAAATTGAGAATGTCCTGAAGGTTCGCGTTAAGCCCACCATCGCCTAATGGTAGCTGATAATAGATAAAGTTATTGGCTGTATCTGCCGCACGGAGGATTGATATCCGTTGTAGCAATTTTTTTGTTGTGATTTCCCTGACAGTAACTTTCAATGAATCCATGATGTCCAGATTGAAATCACCAGCATAAAAAGTTCGTTTCCAGAGTACTGGAATGAATTTATCTTCAGGGAAGTTAATCCCCAAAATAGCATAATTGCTGTTTTCTCCCAAAGCAGAAAGTGGCATCCATGGCTTAATCACTTTTCCGTTCTGCTCTGCCTTAAACTCCAGCTTTGTATAATCCGGTCCGCCAAAATTTCGGTAAAGTTGGATTTTATTACCATTCTCCTGTAAAAAATTGGGCAAAAAGCTTATCCCTATATTTCTTTGGGAGATAACATAAGCGCTCGCTAAAAGTGCCCGGGGCCTTGATGGCCCATAGCTAAAGCTACCCTTTAAGCGCCCAAACCGATGTGGAGTATGCCCGGCACCTGTAATAACATAATTGAAATCGTATTCTTTGGTGACCACAGAAACAGCCCTACAGCTATCGCATATTTTACCATTGATTTTTTTCTTAACGATAACGTCTGAAAATCCAGTTTCAGGTATTTGCTCCTGGCTGTATCCCTGCCGGTTAGCGCATAGCATTAATGCCAGTATAATTAGGTATTTCATTTTAATCTTAAAGCAGCTATTAATTAGTATGGATCTTAGTTTCAAGCTCTTTTTTAATAGCATTTTCCAGGTTGCCCTCTGTGGCTTCACCAAATCCGCTCTCTACCAGCTTTACTTTGCCATCTTTGCCGAGGACTAAAGTAGTTGGAAAAGCCTGTAATTTATAATCCCAGCCTACCCACTTCTCCGTTTGATAATACTGCGTATAGCTAATATGCTTTTCGTTTAAGAACTTAATAATTGTTTTAGAATCGACGTCCCGGGGATTTATACCAACAACAATCACATTTTCTTTCCCGAATTTATCTTGTAGTTTTTGCAGTTTAGGCATCAGTTGCCTGCAGGGATAACAGGAAAGATACCAGAAATCCAACACTATCACTTTTCCTTTGAGCGCATTAAGACTAATCCCTTTTCCTGTTCTCAAATCCGTTGCTTTAAAAAGCGGCGCTACGGTACCGGTTTTTAGTGTTTCAAAGCGGTCGCTCTCCTCCACGGCAGGGGTATCAAAAAATACCGCAGGTTTAAAGGCAACCGGGTTAGTATCAAGCGATACAGAGAAATCATAAATATCTATCGCCTCCTTACCTTCATCCATAAACTTTCCATGCATTATTCTCCTATAAGCGAACAGGCTTTTTTTATCGATAAAATATCGGTTCACTTTCGAATCCCCTTTTCTATCTTCAGAACTGAAATTGTAGCTTTCGTCGATAACATAAAATTCCCCTGCGGATGTATCCCGAACAAACTTGAGCAAAGCAAGGCTTTTATCCAGCCGAGGTCGGGTCGTACCCAGTATACTATGAATACTGGAAGATCCTATTTTGTGTCTGTCCCAGTCTTTAGTGAAAACAACCTGAGCATCTGGAGTTTCTTTTTTATACAACGTATCGCCACGAACAAGCCATTCTGCTTTATTCTCCAGGCGAAGGTGCCAATACGCATTCTTTTTAATAGTACCATTTACTGTGAACCAGCTGACATGGAAACTATTCTCCCTTTTCATGGTATCTACCATCGTTATTCGGTAATGGATGGTTTTCATGGCCGCAAGTTTATCGAAGCTTTTTTGCAGGATATGCAAAGCAGAGGTGTCAATTGTTTGAGCCTGACAAATACCGGTAATTAGGCTAAGGATAAATAAGGTGATTGATCTTTTCATATTCGTTTATTTCTCACAAATATGTTGGGCATAATGATGAAATTATTATCGATAACTGAATCTGGTTGCGTTTTCCTTGAATTTGGCGTTTAAACAGAGCGCTCATATCCTTCAATCCTATAAGACCAATGTTAACATTCCTTGAGCCTATTTGCTTAATCTCATCAATATAAGTGGAGGTGAATCAAATTTATTAAAAATAGCTAATGAGGAGTAGCGCATAATGTTTCTTATTTCTATCGCTCCATGCAACGCCAATCGTGCATATAATAACCTGGCTTAGGCACTGAAAGATTATACTGCCTGCAAGAAATCACCAAGGCTGATCAAGGACAGTAACGAGACTGGAAGATTTGTGTATGTGAAGGAATGAGGACGTTAGAGGCTGCGTGGTATCCCTGTGACTGGATATCCTTGATTATTGCTTCCTGGTTGTAAGGTCCCGGCGAACTTTTTTGACGAACTCGATACTTACATTGGCTAAATCAGCTATCTGCTCGTCGCTGGTAAGGCCCAACTTAAGTATCAGCCGTTCTACCACTTCAAGCTTTCCTTCAAGTCTTCCTTCCAACTGCCCCTGTTGTCTTTCGTGTAGCTTAACTGCTTCTATAATTCCCATATTTATAGCCCCTCCTGACAAGTCTTGTATTTGTTTATCAAAAATACGATTAATTTCTTCATTTTCAATGTAGATAAAATTCTTCAGAAATACTAAAAGACAGAGAATATGATCATGATCATAAGGACCTTTAAGAAGTGCCTTTGCAATGGCTAACCTGTCGCCTCCCAAGGCTTCTTCAGACACCCGACCTTCAAGAAGAGACTTTTGACAGGCCAAAACGATCAGCGAGAACGGATTCTCCATGGCAAGAAGTTCTTCTTCCTGATGGTCAAAAATGTGATAGGCGCGGTAACGGAAAAGTACGGACGTTCCTATCCCCCGATAGTGATATTCTGAGGGCCTGATCTGATGTTGATCGCCCGTACAATAGAAAACTGACCGCTCAGGAACAAGACAAACAACAGTCTAATTAACAGTATATTAATCCAAAATTTATTAAATTGAAATTTCAAACTATCGGCAGTAAATTAAAATAATTGCCGTAAGTTTGTATTTTAGTTTTAAAATGGCAAAAAACAAATATGACATAGATAGTTTAAACAATCACTTTGGAAAACAATTGCAATTTTCCCTTGATGATCTACGTGCCTTTTTTAAAAATAACGACCCTACATTACCTGTTTCAACTATCTGTTGGAGGGTTCATGATTTGGTAAATCAATCGCTCATTAGTAGGATTGGTTACGGCGTGTATCAAATGGCATCAACAAGTGATTATGTTCCGGAGCTTTCGACACGAGTGCTTAAGATCAGTAAATACATCAAAAGAAATTTTCCTACGACTTCTTATTGCGCATGGGATTCAGGGATGATCAACGAATTTGCGCAACATTTAAGTGGCTATCCATTTATACTGGTAGACGTTGATAGAGATGTTTCAGAATCGGTATACTTTAGTCTTAAAGATGAGTTTAGAGGCGTCTTTTTGCGTCCCAGTGAAACGTTAATCCGGAATCTGCTTCCTGACTTTCAATTACCCATTATAGTTCGTTATTTGACCAGTGAAAGCCCATTAAACCAGGTCAACAATATATTTACAGTCTCGATTGAGAAGCTGTTGGTAGATATTTTTTGTGATATAGAATTTAATTACCTGGCAGGAAGCGAACGCAGATCGGTATTTAGTAATGCATACTACAAATATGTAGTGAACGAAAATAGACTATTACGGTACGCTGCAAGAAAAGGTAGACGCCCAGAATTACATAAGTATATCCAGGAGGGTAACTTTAACAAGGAAAAAAACAACCAATATAATCCATGATTTCAAAAGAAAGCCTTACCATTGACTGGCTAAAAACGGTGTCCGGCAAAAATAGAAAAGCGGATCCAACCCTTATAGAAAAGGTAATACGGGCGTTACTCTTACTGGAAGGCTTGGTAAAATCAGACATCAAATTTGTCTTCAAAGGAGGAACAGCGCTGATGCTACTTATGGGAAGTACCAAACGCCTGTCGATAGATATCGACATCATAGTAAGTACGCTTCAGGAACTGGAGGAACTTTTTAAGATATTTCTGGAAGAACAAGGCTTTACCCGTTTTGAACTCCAGGAGAGGAAAACAACATCAGACATTGAAAAAGCCCATTATAAATTCTTCTATACTCCTATTCACAAATCTAAAAAAGAAGAGGATTATGTGTTATTGGATATACTTTTCGAAGAGCTTTACTATGCAAATGT
>JBQGEO010000146.1:0-2142 GCA_052039655.1 Pararcticibacter sp. | reverse complement strand
TCGGCCAGCCACTGTTTGTTCCCTGCCTGAACCGCCGTAACGGTGCCATTCTGTGTTTCGATATCTGTCACCTCATGTTCCCTGACAATCTCAACACCACGCGACTCCAGGAGCCGGGTTAATCCCTCCATGAGCTGGTTGGGATATAAATGAGCATCACAACGATAATGAACAGCTCCCAGAACCTCCAGATTAAGACCAGGCTGTAATGCTTTACACTCGGCAGCGCTGAGAACGCCCATATCCAGACCAAGTTCTTTGCCTTTCTCCGCGAGATGAGCCTCTTCTTCCGCTGCTTTTTCTGTTTTGTAAAACATCAGGATTCCCGTCTCCTCAAGGCCGAAAGAAAAGTCTGCACTTTTATCAAGCTCTTCGTAAAGCTTCTTACTGAGCAAAGATATATCGCGAAGAGGGGCCGCCGATTGTTGTACATGAGCCGGGTTAGCCTTCTTCAGGAACTTCATTCCCCAGGAAAACAGGTCAGGATTAAGTGAAGGCCGGACATAAAAAGGACTTTTACTGTTAAACATCCATTTAATACCTTGCTGGATCATACCCGGAGCCGCCAGCGGTATAAAATGACTGGGAACAATCATTCCGGCATTGCCGAAAGAACAATTGTCGCTAAGGTTTCCTTTTTCAAGGATTGTGACTCTGAACCCTGCTTCATTCAGATACTTCGCTGAACATAAGCCGATGATTCCGCCACCAATGATAATTACACTTGCCATTATGATAATTTATAGGATAACGGGCAGGTTATAATACCTGAAATCCATGTGCGTATGGATCGTCGTCATCAATTTTAATTGTATTATATCCATAAATTTTCGCCCATCCCTCTATACTCGGAACAATTGCCTGATACTCTCCGAGAGTGACCACATCTTCTACCCTGCCGGTAAACTTACTACCGATAATACTCTCATGCACAAAGACATCTCCCTTTTTCAATTTTCCTTTGGCAAACCATTGAGCCATCCTGGCCGAAGTCCCGGTTCCGCATGGTGAACGGTCTATTGCCTTTTCGCCATAAAAAACAGCGTTGCGGGCAGTGGCATCAGAAGAAAGAGTTGCACCTGCCCACAAAATATGTGAACACCCGTTTATTGTGGGATCCAGAGGATGCACAAACGTATACTTTTCGTTAATACGCTTCCTCAGCTCCCGGCTCCAGGCAATCAGTTGCCCGGCACTGAAGTGTTCGAGTCCGTCAAAGTTGGGCTGCGGATCTACTATCGCATAATAGTTTCCTCCATAAGCCACATCCACGGTGAGCGGTCCGAGATCAGGGCATTCTACCTCAAGGCTTTCAGCCGCAAGGTACGACGGAACATTCCGCAGTCTTACCGAGAGCACCTTCTTTCCCTCCTGCTTATAGTCAATGATAACAAGTCCTGCCGGTGCCTCCATCCTTATTGTACCTGGAACTTTTGGTGTGATAAGGCCCTCTTCTATGGCAATCGTAATAGTTCCGATTGTTCCGTGCCCGCACATGGGCAGACAGCCGCTGGTCTCAATAAATAAAACGGCGACATCATTTTCCGGGTTATGAGGTGGATATAGAATGCTGCCCGACATCATATCGTGCCCTCTCGGTTCATACATCAGCCCGGTTCTGATCCAGTCATATTCTTTTAAAAAATGTTGCCTTTTCTCACTCATATTAGTCCCTGCCAGATTAGGCCCTCCACCAGCCACGAGCCTGACGGGGTTTCCGCAGGTATGAGCATCTATACAAAAAAATGTTTTACCAGCCATTTAGTCTTTAGTCCAGTTATTATTTACTTTCCGCCAGATCGCAAGCGGGTTTCCATCCTGCAGTTCAGGCGGCAAAAGTTCGTTCTTCCAGTCCTGCCATGCCAGCGGCCTGACAAAGCGATAAACAGCATCAGAGCCTACAGATGTGAAACGGCTGTCGTTGGTGGCCGGAAAAGGGCCACCATGCTGCATCGCGTGACATACCTCAACGCCCGTAGGCACTCCGTTCAAGATAATTCTGCCTGTTATCTGGCTTAAAGAATCGATCACATCCGTGTATGTCTCCAGTTCTTCCTCCTCCCCCATTATCGTTACCGTTAGCTGTCCCTCGAGGGAAGCTACAACCTGCTCCAGCTCGGCCTCGTCCTCCGCAAGTACCAA
>JBQGEO010000145.1:0-5982 GCA_052039655.1 Pararcticibacter sp. | reverse complement strand
CGGAAAGAAACAGAAACCCGTCTGCGGATCCTCTCAACTGCAGTTGAAAAATCTCCCGCCGGAGTTATTTTACGAAACGGCAATGGAGAAGTGATCTGGATGAACGAAGAATCCGAAAAAATACTCGGCTATGAACTTGGCGAGCTAAAGGGACAGATATTTGGCGATCGTCTGATAAGTGAAGAAACAGATCCCTCTGTTATACAATTTGCCAGACAACGGGTTAAAGCGGGTAAAAACTACGAGGTAGAGGTCGTTATCCGGAGAAAAGACGGAGAGTCAGTCTGGATTTTTATGTCCAACAATATGTTACGCGACCCTGATGGCAATATAGAGAGCCAGATCGGGATCTTGGTTGATATCACCATCCGTAAGGAAGCAGAAGCCCAATTGATCAAAACAAGGGAGGAGGCTATTGAACTGAGCCGGTCGAAGGAACTTTTCCTCTCTGTCATGAGTCATGAAATGCGGACTCCCCTGAATGCAGTAGTCGGAATTTCCAGGATCATCCAAAGGGAGGATTCTCCTAAGCGGCAGAGGGAGCACTTGAATATTCTCGAATTCTCTGCGCGCAATCTGCTGGCCCTGATTAATGACGTCCTCGATTTTACTAAAGTAGAAACCGGTAATATCAAACTGGAATCTATCCCCGCGGATCTAAGAAAGCTGGCTGTAAACACGGTCCAGTCTATCCGGATCAAAGCAGCTAAACCGGGGCTTGATATCATAACAGAAGTTGATCCCGGAATCAACGGATATTATAAATGCGATCCTACCCGGCTTTACCAGATCCTGATGAATATTCTGGGGAACGCTGTAAAATTCACCGAAAAGGGCCTTGTTAAATTGAGCCTGGTGCTGGCAGAGGAAACCGGTGACTCAGCTACCATCTTGTTTAGTATTGCTGACACCGGAATTGGAATTCCCGGGGATAAGCTCGATTCAATTTTTGATGCTTATGCCCAGGCGGAACTCCATACATCCCGTAAATACGGAGGTACAGGTCTTGGACTGGCTATCACAAAAAAACTGGTAGAACTTCACCATTCGTCTATCAACGTTAAAAGCGTTGTTGGAAAGGGAAGTGAATTTAGTTTCCAGGTCAGTTTCCCCAAAACAACTGAAGAACCTCCTGCAGAAGATCATTTCGGCGAGCCCTTACAGGGACATGTGTTGATAGTAGACGACAATGCCATTAACAGGCTTCTGGCAGAGAAGATACTTAAAAACTGGAGGCTCACCGTTGATTTCGCAGAAAATGGGCGGCAGGCATTGGAAAAGATCACAGACAATGCTTACGATCTGGTATTGATGGACATTCACATGCCCGAAATGGATGGCAACGAGGCTGTCCGTCGGATAAGGCAGATGGAAGGGTCTGTACGCCATATTCCGGTCCTCGCATTAACAGCGAGTATCATGAAGAATGACGAAGAAGTCCTTCTCGCCGCAGGCATGAACGGGGTTATTCTGAAACCTTTTGAAACAAGGGCGTTTTATAATAAAGTAGCGGCTTTTTTAAAGAACGCTGAAGATATTTAAGATGTTGGTTTTACATATTCTTTTTTTACCCAGCGGCTGTAACTGGCGTTGATAGCATACCACCCATCGTTTTCGCCAAAAACTCTCACTTCTGTCCCTTTCGTGAGCTTTGCCACTATAGGAGCATTCAGGCTATTCGCATTTCTAACGTTAAGCTTTTCCGCAGTTACCTGTGCTGCGAACTTGAAACTAACCTGCCCTGCAGTATCCTGATTCTTTATTTGATCCACTACCAAAGGCAAAAAGTTACGCTGAAAATCATCTACTGTATTCCCGCCGAAAAAATTGGTACCCGGGCATGTTTTGGTGGTACCAGCACCGTTGGTTCGCTCTCCGGTATTCAAATCATACCAGTGATGGTAAACAATAGTAGCATCCGAAGGAACCAGGCTGAATTTTCGGCAAAGCAAAGCATTGAGCTTGATGATCGTATCCCGGTGAGTTTGGCTCATCTGATCCCCGCCGGTATCGAAGTTCCCGACATGTTCCATACAAATTCCATTCCGGTTAGCTCCTTTAATCCCCGCAGGCATCATATCCAATGGGCACCCGGTGCCGATAGTACCGTCAGGAAAGGTAGTAAATTGTTGTGCGATCGTACTGAAACCTCTCTCCAGGTGTGCATTTTCCATCGACTTAAGCAGGGATAGACCATCTGATATAGCAAAGCTTTTATAATTGGGTTTCCACGTATGGTGATTTTGGATCAATTTAATCAATCGGGACACCTTCTGGCCTGACAGCCATCGTTCAAATTCAACCAGGGTAAAAATCTGATATGACATTATTTTTTTATACTAAATATCAATTTATTATCGAAAAAAATCAATAGCTATGCATAGCCATTTTCCAGACATATACCGCCCCACACAGCCGCTTGCACAAAAGTCTAAGAATTAAAACTGCAAACCATCCTGAGGCGTCAATATAAAAAATCAGAAACTTTCCTTTCTGCTTCTTGTATTGTAATTGAACTATTTGAAAAACATTTAAACTATGGCAACTACAAATCAAGAACAGAACATGCCCAACGCACATCTTCACGAACTTTTTGTTGACGAACTGCGGGATATCCTGGGGGCAGAAAAACAATTATTAAAAGGTCTTAAAAAAATGGCGTCAAGCGCAGGCAGCGAGACATTAAAGAAGGCCTTTGAAACGCATTATAATGAAACAGAAATGCAGATTGAGCGGTTAAAGAAAGCCTTTCAATCGCTGGGTTTAACTGCCAGAGCAAAAAAGTGTAAAGCAATGGAGGGACTACTGGAAGAGGCCGACGAAATCATTGAAAGCTTCGAAGATAAAGCAGTACTTGATGCTGCACTTATCTCCGCCGCTCAGAAGGTAGAGCACTATGAAATTGCTAGCTACGGATGCCTGGTTACATACGCTAAGCTGATGGAACATACAGAGGCCGGAGAGCTGTTAGCCGCTAATCTGGAAGAAGAAAAAAACACAGATGTTTTATTAACCGAGATTGCTGTAGGCGAATCTAATGCTGCAGTTTAAAACAAAAAGGTTAACATCCTAAAACGGGGGTGTTAACCTTTCTTATTAATCCAGTCCGGCGTTGCGTATCCCGGTATTTAACTTGTCTTTATTTTACTAATATAAACAATGCTAGAACTTTAACCTGCGAAGCTACCTGGACGCTTAGGCAAAGACAGGCTCACTCATATATTCCCGGTATTTAATGATTATTCTTGGCATGTAAAGGCAATTTATCTAAGTTTGCAAACCAAAAACATATGCGCTTCTGCCATCAGAACGGCATCCAACATAATATTTCAAACTGTTTAGCTATTGGAGAAATTTAATACTATAAAGAAATATCACAGCTTCCTGCGGTTTAAAAGGGATTTCACAAAATACGGGATAAAAAAAGCGCGCAGCTTCGAAGTATTTATCCATTGGCTCAAGAGCAAACTTACAAGGAACCAATTTCTTATATTTTCAGGAATCCTTGTAGGTATTACCGCCGGACTTGCAGGAGTCCTTCTGAAATCACTCGTTGCCTACATTCATTATATTATTCACGGTAAAGTTCACTTTAAGGATCAGATTTTCTTCTATCTGGTATTTCCTTTCCTGGGAATAGTAATCACCACGGCGATCGTTATTCTCTTTTTTAAAGGTCAGGACCGAAAAGGTATCCCTGCCATCCTGTATGAAATAGCTCAAAACTCCAGCCTTGTATCATCCGTCAAAATGTATTCGCAGATTATTCAGAGTGCAGTGACGGTAGGTCTCGGCGGTTCGGCGGGTCTGGAGAGTCCTATTGCGGTAACCGGTTCAGCCATCGGTTCCAACTTCGCCAGGAGATACAATCTCGATTACCGGAATCGCACCCTGCTGCTTGCTGCCGGTGCGACTGCAGGTATTGCCTCTGCCTTCAATGCTCCCATAGCGGGGGTGATGTTTGCTTTTGAAGTGCTGCTCACTGGAGTGGTCTTCTCAGACTTTATTCCTCTTGTCGTTGCTGCTGTATGCGGAAGTCTTCTTTCAAAGATAATTTTGAACGAGGATGTATTGTTCCATTTTAAAGCAAGAAACGAATTTAACTATGCCAACACTCTTTTCTATGTAGCCCTTGGAGTGGGAAGCGGATTATATGCACGCTACTTTGTGGTAATCTCCTCATGGATAGAGCATGTTTTCAAAAAGATGAAGGTTTCCAAAATGCAAAAAGCGATGATCGGAGGAGCCCTTCTCTCACTGCTTTGCCTTTTACTCCCTCCCCTTTTTGGAGAAGGATATCAAACCATCAAGGATATCACGAACGGACAAATAGTAAAAATACTGGATAACAGTTTCCTTGGTTATATCAACTACAATGAATGGATTGTTATCGCTTTTCTCGGTCTGATATGCCTTCTTAAAGTATTTGCGACCGGAATAACCATCCATTCAGGAGGCAACGGCGGAAACTTTGCGCCTTCGTTGTTTGCAGGAGGAATGCTTGGATTCTTTTTTGCAAGCCTTTGTACCCAGATGGGGTTGGAGAATGTTCCGTCATCAAATCTCGTCCTGGCAGGCATGGCCGGAGTAATGAGCGGGGTGATGTATGCTCCTTTAACTGCCGTGTTCCTGATTGCCGAATCGAGCGAGGGCTACGACCTGTTTATTCCCCTGATGATTGTTACGGTGATTTCCTATCTGATGGCACGGTGGTTTTCGCCAATAGCTCCCGACCTGGCGGAGATGGCGAGCAAAGGAAAAATATTTACAAAAGAACATGACAAAAACCTGCTCTCCCGTCTGAGCACATCCAGCCTCATTGAAAAAGAGTTTCAGACAATATCGTCTTCTGCGTCATTCTCCGAACTTCTCCGGCTTGTAAAGGATGGGCGGAGAAATGTCATAGCGGTAATTGATCAGGAAGGTAATCTCGAGGGAACAATTAGCCTCGATGACTTACGGCCATATATGTTCGACCCCGAGGCAATTCAGACTTTAACGATAAGGGAACTAACAAAGATGCCGTCAACTGTAATAGATACGGATAAAGATGTTGCCAGCATCATCAGGATGTTTGATGAATCGGGAGTATGGAATTTAACGGTAACGGATCCCCGGGGGCATTTTCTCGGATTCATTTCAAAATCAACCATACTGATGAAATACCGCCAGTTACTGAAAGAATATTCATAACGTACAAGTATCAATAAGTACTGTTGCCGGGTTATTCAACTTCAGCACTTATTGATACCTTAATAGATTGAAAATCTATAATCTGATAAATCACACAAACTATTTACCAGCTTCAGCAATAAGCTTCTTATTTAGAGCAACATAATCGGGATTCTTCTGGGCTTCAGCCTTTTTCATAGAACTGGTTGCTGTAATGATTGCTCCTTTTTTATCACCCTTCTTAAGCTGGATCTTTGCTTTCAGATGCTCAATATAATAAGCTTCCGGCTGAGCTTTAACAGCTTCGTTTACCCAACTGAGAGCTTTATCCAAATCTAACCCCTTTTCATAATACCAGCTTGCAGCCTGGAAGTAGGGCTTCTTTTCGCCCTTCATCGCAGCTTCTATTGAAGCAAGTATCTTCTGATCTAGATCGGCCTTTACGTTAAATCCCACCATAACATTGGCCCAGAGCAGCTGGACATCAACGCTATTTGCTGTCTGATTGGCAAACAGGATGGTAAAATTCTCAATGTCAAAAGGTAAATGCTGAGGAACCGCTGTAAATCGCAACAGGTCATCAGTTTCAGAATATCCGATCGATCCCCAGAGCGTAAGCTTTTTACTCAGGATAAAGGTCCACTGGTCGTTACCGGGGATAGAGTATAAGGCATACTCACCGGCCGGCACTGCTTTT
Organism: Pararcticibacter sp.; assembly: GCA_052039655.1. Classification (GTDB taxonomy): domain Bacteria; phylum Bacteroidota; class Bacteroidia; order Sphingobacteriales; family Sphingobacteriaceae; genus Arcticibacter. The sequence goes on along the minus strand of JBQGEO010000145.1, from coordinate 113 downwards.
CCGTTGACAGTAACGTCTTCACCGAATTTGATTTTGGTAGGTGAATTAGCGCCGGTTCTCCAAACCTCACCATAAGGCACAAGATCGCCGAAGATTGTTCTGCCTTTCATTGC
>JBQGEO010000144.1:0-2644 GCA_052039655.1 Pararcticibacter sp. | reverse complement strand
CTTAAGCTGGAGGATAGTGATATCGAATCATTAAACAGAGCCAGCGCCTGGTAAAAGCCGGAAAAACGGATGTTCAGATTTTCAGCGTGAACTGTTACCTTTGGCTCCAATGGGATATAATAGTCTGCAAGCCTGCATAAGCGACCTCGAGAATAACGGACATTTGATCAGGATCAGGGAAGAAGTGGATCCTTACCTGGAAATGGCCGCCATTCATCTTCGGGTATTCGAAAACGAAGGACCGGCTCTCTATTTCGAGAATGTCAAAGGTTCGCGTTTTCCGGCGGTTTCCAACCTGTTCGGAACGCTTAACCGTTCGAAGTTCATCTTCAGGGACACCCTCGAAAAGATCAAGACCCTGGTCGATCTGAAGACCGATCCTGTAAAGGCCATCAAAAATCCGTTTAAATATCTTGATGTTAGTCTGACGGCCCTTTCCGCGCTTCCGATGAAGACGGGGCGTAACGCTCCCATCAATTTCGGAAGAACGCAGATCAGTGAGCTGCCGCAAATTGTAAACTGGCCGATGGACGGAGGCCCTTTTGTGACCATGCCACAGGTTTATACCGAGGATGCTGATAAGCCCGGCATCATGAATGCGAACCTGGGAATGTACCGGATCCAGCTTGGCGGAAACGAATATGTTCTGAACGAAGAGGTGGGGTTGCATTACCAGATCCACCGGGGCATTGGTGTGCATCAGACTAAAGCAAATGCTAAAGGCCAGCCCCTGAAGGTGAGTATATTTGTGGGAGGGCCGCCCTCTCATCCGCTTTCGGCCGTTATGCCTTTGCCCGAAGGCCTCTCTGAGATGACTTTTGCAGGAGCACTAGGAAACAGGCGTTTCCGCTATTTTTACGATGAGGAAGGATTTTGTATCTCCGCAGACGCCGATTTCGTGATTACAGGAACGGTCGAGCCTTATGCGAATAAACCGGAAGGACCGTTTGGAGACCACCTTGGCTATTACAGCCTCGTTCATCCTTTCCCCTTAATGAAGGTTCATAAGGTGTATCACCGGAAAAATCCGGTATGGTCATTTACCGTAGTCGGCAGGCCTCCCCAGGAGGATACCAGCTTTGGTGCCCTGATCCACGAGATCACGGGTTCAGCTATTCCTTCGGAAATTCCGGGCTTACATGAAGTAAATGCTGTGGATGCGGCCGGTGTTCACCCTTTGCTGTTTGCCATCGGAAGTGAACGATATACCCCATACCTGACAGAACGCAAACCACAGGAGATCCTCACGATTGCGAATCATATATTAGGGAAAAACCAGTTAAGCCTGGCTAAATACCTGTTCATCTCTGCAAAAGAAGATAATCCTTCCTTGCATACGCACGATATTGGCGGTTTTCTGATGCATATATTGGAAAGAATGGACTTCGGTAGGGATCTCCATTTTCATACCAATACTACAATTGATACGCTTGATTACACCGGAGGTGCTTTAAATTCCGGCTCTAAGGTGGTGTTTGCAGCAGCTGGAGAGAAGAAGAGGGAATTATGGCGGGAACTTCCGGCGGAATTGAGTATACCTTCTGTTTTTAGCGGAATTAAACTGGCTTTACCTGGTATAGCCACTATTGAAGCGCCAGCTTACCAGAATGAGGAAACGACTGAAAGGCAAATAAGTATTCTCGATGAACAATTGAAGAAGGAAAACCTAACCGGGCTGGCTCTGATCGTTTTATGTGACGATGCCGGTTTCACAGCGGCTTCGGTGAATAACCTGGTCTGGGTAACGTTTACCCGGAGCAATCCATCTCATGACATTTACGGTATTAATAGTTTTACCAGGCATAAGCACTGGGGCTGTGAAGGCCCTGTTATTATAGATGCACGGAAAAAGCCGCATCATGCCCCCGAACTGATTAAAGATCCGGATGTTGAAAGGAGGGTAGACCGGCTTGGAGAGAAGGGTGGATCACTCTACGGAGTTATTTAAAAGAAGAGGGCCGGAAGTAAAAACTTTCCGGCCCTCTTCTTTTTTGGAGAATATATAAAACACACATTAGAAACGGAAGCCTACAGTGAGGTATGCGTTGTTGTACGTTTTGTCAAGTGTGGCTTGCGGACTGTCGTTATTATATAGCTCATAAGGGTAAATATGTTGTTTCCCTGAACTTCTTGAATATGTAGCGTCTACATAGAAATTTGCAAAACGATATCCAACTCCACCGCTGTATGTGTTTATGGCACTGCCGATGCCTCTTTCAGGATTGCCCTGATAGTTATAACCGGCACGGAGATAGACATTATTATTAATTCTTCCTTCAGCTCCGACACGTGCATTAACCGCTGACTGATACAGGGATGCTATATCGCTATTGTCATTTTCGGCTCCGGGAGTATCGCTGATCTTCATTCCTTCATAATCAACATACTCAACATCAGCTGTGATAAATCCGCTTTGTTTGAAAAACACAGCTAACCCACCTGAAACTTTCAATGGAGTGCGCAAATTATAATTGTAGTTATAGGCCTCAGCAGGCTCTGCCCGGCTATAAGAGGCAGCATTCACATAACGGGTTTCCAGTGCATAGTTGGTACGGTCTTCTATGGAATACCAGGTAGGGCTGGTAAATGAAGCCCCAAATTGCACAGCAGGAGTTGGCTTATAAATCAAGCCCGCCTTCAGGTT
>JBQGEO010000143.1:0-7151 GCA_052039655.1 Pararcticibacter sp. | reverse complement strand
GATGATAACAGTATTAAAGATATCATCCACCGTACAACCCCGGCTAAGGTCATTCACCGGTTTGTTAAGTCCCTGAAGCATAGGTCCGATAGCCAGGGCACCGGTCTCACGCTGAACAGCTTTGTAAGTGTTATTTCCGGTATTCAGATCCGGGAAAATAAGCACACTCGCCTGTCCGGCAACTTCTGAATTCGGCAGCTTTTGCTTTCCAACCACCGGATCGACTGCCGCATCATACTGGATTGGGCCTTCAACCTTCAGGTCAGGACGTTTTTGCTTCACAATCTCTGTCGCCTTGCGCACTTTATCCACATCTGCTCCCTCGCCCGAAGTTCCGGAAGAATAAGACAACATCGCAATACGTGGCTCAATTCCGAAACGAATGCTGCTTTCAGCTGAAGAGATCGCAATCTCAGCCAGTTGTTCTGCTGTAGGATTCGGGTTCACTGCGCAATCGCCGAACACAGATACCCTGTCTGGCAGACACATGAAGAACACGGATGATACAACGGAAATACCCGGTTTTGTCTTCACAAACTGCAATGCCGGACGTATCGTATGCTGAGTGGTATGAACAGCACCGGAAACCATTCCGTCTGCATGTCCTTTGTACACCATCATAGTACCGAAATAGGAGACGTCAGTCATCAGGTCACGTGCCATTTCAAGGGTCACGTTCTTGTTCTTCCTGAGTTCATACAACGTTTCCACATAATCATTATAGTATTCAGACTCAGCAGGATTGATGATCTTTACCTTGGTAAGGTCAAGATCCAGGCCTAAACGTTTTGCCGATGCTGCAATAGCAGCGGGATCGCCCAGGATGGTAAGACTCACAATCTCCTGGCTGATCAGGCGCGCTGCAGCCTTTAATATACGATCATCATCTCCTTCCGGCAACACGATATTCTTAATTTCCCGTTTTGCCCATTTACCAAGCTGGTACTGGAACATATGCGGCGTGATCCCTTCTGATTTAAACGTGATGATCTTCTGGTCAAGTGCCTGGATATCCACATATTTATCAAATGTGTCAATAGCCAGCTGGATCTTTTTAACATTGTCTGTAGTGATCCTTGACTTGATAGAAGCAATTTCTGTAATGGTCTGGAATGTACCGGTTTCAACAGAAATGATCGGAACCACTGTCTGAGAACCCTCGATTAAACGAATAATGGGCTCTTCTGGAATAGAACCGGCAGACAATACGATCCCTGCAACTTTTGGATAGCTGGTAGAAAGATTAGCCTGAAGAGAGCCGATTATAATATCTCCACGGTCACCAGGCGTCACGATCAGTACATTTTCCTTAATATGACTGAGGAAGTTAGGCACATTCATAGCACCGGTAACGAAGTTATCCACCTGGTTAGAAAGGAATTCCTCTCCAAACAGAAGCTTCCCGCCGAGACTCTCATGAATTTCCTTCATCGTCGGATTCAAAAGCCCCTTATCTTCCGGAATAACCGCCAGGATAGTATCCTTCTGAAGCTGGGCAGTTAAAAGCTCCTTCACATCTGCTGCCTGCTCATGTTTCACCTTATTAACGAAGATGGCAAGCACCTGTACTTCACGTGCTTCAAAATTCCGGAGCATCGTAAGCACTGAATTAACTACCTGAGCTGTTGTCTTACTCTCTGCCGACACTACTATAATAGCAGGAGCCCCCAGGTTCTTTGCTATAGAAACATTTGCATCGAATTCAAAAGCCGCACCTTCTCCAAGAAAATCGCTTCCTTCAACAACTGTAAAATCATAACTCTCTTCAAGCTTCTTGAATTTGGAAATGATGGTCTCCATCATCTGCCCTTCACTCTCACTCTCAATCTGGCGCATTGCTTCCTGTCTGGTCAGGGCATAAGTATCCTCGTAACTAACCGGAAGGCCGAAATGTTCTACGATCGTCTGGATATGAACATCTTTCTTCTCTCTTGGATCGTAATTTACTATAGGCTTAAAATAACCCACTTTCTGGGTTTTGCCCAAAAGCATATTTACAAGACCCAGCGCAACAATGGATTTACCACTGTATGGCTCTGCGGTTGCAATAAAAATATTTTTGGTCATAGTTTCTTTTATTGAAATTCTGCACGAAGGTAGGGCTTACGCCAAAAAAATATTATGATACTTGTCATATTATTAGAATAAAAGTAAAATTTACCCTTATTCCACTCTTTTTTTCCAATAAAAGCCAAATATCATCTCCTTTATCTTATTACTGTACAACTCCCGGCGGTTACTGTACAACTCCCGAAAATTTAAAACGCCGGCCTTTCACGGCATCCTCTATATCCGCCTCCGAAAATAAACAGGTGACAACATTGATTTCATTTGTCAAAGAAGTTCTAACAATAAATGTTTAACATCATTATTTATTGTAAGTCCAGTCATTCTCCGGCACCCTGCCCCAATCTACATTTGCACTATAAATATTTTAAATATCTGAATAAAACCACATAAAATGAAAACAGTAAAATCCAGTTCAAACGCACTTAAATACTTTCAGTTAGCAACTATTGTATTTTTCGCTGCAATCTTCGGATTCAGCACCGCAGCACAAGCCCAGGTATACAAAACAGTGGGAGGATCGATAAAGGTTCTTGGTACCTCTAATCTCCACGATTGGGAAATGGTAGCACAAAACGTACCTGCCGATGCGCAATTTACAATCAAAGGCAACCAGGTTCAGGACATTTCTTCCTTCAATTTCACTCTCCCTGTGAAAAGTCTGAAAGCAAAAGAAGACCTGATGAACTCCAGGGCATACAAAGCGATGAAAGCAGATAAATTTGCTACGATCACTTTCAAACTCGCCTCTGCAGAAGTAAGCCAGTCAGTAGTAAAAGCTACAGGAGCACTCACAATAGCAGGTACAACCAAGCAGGTGACCCTTCAGGGAAAAGCAGTAGAAAATGCAGACGGCACAGTCACTGTCAGCGGCTCAAGAAAGATCAAGATGAGTGAATTCGGCATCACGCCTCCCACTTTCATGCTTGGAGCACTGAAGGTTGGAGACGAAGTAACCGTAGAATATACTCTAAAACTTAAGAATTAAAAACCCCATAATAATATACCCTAATAATTGAAACATGAAAACAACTTTAAAATCTAATTTTGCTAAAGCAGCGGCGGCATTGTTTATTGCCGGCGCACCTGCCCTGGTAAACGCACAGGAGGTAACAGTTGGCAAAACATTCGAAAACATGCGTGCTTATGATAAATCCGGTATAAATGTATTCGAACCCAAAAAAGAAGCAACAGGTACTTTCGACGGACTAAAATTCAATATCGGTGCCGGCTTCACTCAGGCATATCAGGGACTAAAACACGAAAATGACAAAGTTGGCGGTATTCCTTTATATCACATGAGCCCTGGTTTTAATAATGCCAGTGCCAACCTGACTTTCGACGCTCTACTTGCTGATGGCATCCGTTTAAACCTCACTACATATCTATCATCCCGTCACCATAATGAAACATGGGTAAAGGCTGGATACATCCAGTTTGACAAACTTCCTTTCAAAGGCCAGTTCTGGGATGATCTGATGAAGTTCACTACGATCAAGATCGGGCACATGGAAGTGAATTACGGGGATGCTCACTTCCGCAGAAGTGACGGTGGTTCAACTCTGTACAATCCGTTCGCTGAGAACTATATCATGGACAGCTTCGCTACCGAAATCGGTGCTGAAATTTACTTCAACGGCGGTACTGGATTATTTGGTATGGTTGGAGCTACAGGCGGAACAATCAGAGGTACGATTGACAGTACAAACAATCAGACCCTTGCTTCACCTGCAGGCATCAGCAAAATGCCGTCTTTCCTTGGAAAAGTTGGATACGACAAACAAATTGATGAAAAACTTCGCGTGAGAGTAGCAGCATCCATATATCATAATAATGCAGTTGCAGCTGCTGGTAACACTTTATATGGTGGCGACCGTACCGGTTCTAACTATTTCATGGTGATGGAACCTGCATATTCAGTTGCAGCTGCTCCGGTAATTAAAGATGGGGTTGTTGTTCCCGGAACTACTACTACCGCATCGTCTTATGCTAACAATGCATTCTCAGGCCGTTTCAACCCCGGATTTAGCAGAAAGATTACAGCCGCCCAATTTAACGGCTTTATAAAGTACACAGGACTGGAACTATTCGGAACTTACGAAATTGCTAAAGGAAGAGCTTACGCTGCTGCCGATAAGAGAGATGCAAACCAATACGCAATCGAAGGTATCTACAGATTCGGAAAGAATGAGAACTTATTTATAGGAGCACGCTACAATGGTGTCAAAGCAGATGTAGCTGCAACTCAAACCACTCCTGTTCAAAACGATGTTAAAATCGATCGTGTATCAGGAGCTGCTGGTTGGTTCATAACAAATAATATCCTTTTAAAAGGTGAATACTCTGTTCAGAAATATAAAGACTTCGACGCAACAGATATCCGCTACGGTGGTAAATTCAATGGATATGTAATCCAGGCAGTTATCGGATTCTAAGAAACTGTTTTCATTTTCAAAAGTCAGGCAGGATAAATTTCCTCCTGACTTTTTTCAGTAAATGCTGTTAATACAACAAGATGATACGCTACCACAAACCCATTTTGTTTTTCTTCTTGCTGGCATTGCTAAGCGTTCTGATTTCTTTTAAAGAAGGTGATCCCAACCAGCGTACCGCAAAATGGGTATTAATTAAAGGTGGCACTCTTCAGGTTAAAGGAAGCACCAACATCAACAACTTCAGCTGCTCTATCATCGGTTACAGCAACCCCGACACCATTCTTGTCAGTAGAAGCCGCGCAGACAAAGAGTCTGTTGCCCTCACCGGCGCCCTGGCCCTTGATGTTAAACTCTTCGACTGCCGGAACCCGGTAATGACCGGAGACCTCAGAAAAACATTGAAATCAAAAGATTACCCCAAGCTCAAAATCAAATTTATCTCTTTAAATAAATTCCCCGACTTCAGTTCTCCGAATGACGTCATCAAAGGCTTTGTTGATATTGAACTGGCCGGAGTCTCCAGGAGGTTTGATGTAAACTATACCTTCTACAGGGATGAACAGAAGATAATAAGGCTGACAGGCGAACGGGACGTGAACTTTTCAGATTTCAACCTCACCCCGCCCCGCAAATTAGGAGGAATGATCCAAACCGATAATAAGCTATCAGTTAAATTCCAGTTAGGAATGAAATCTCTTTAGTTAAGGATTGATCTTAGCCAGCACTACCCCCGCAACAACAGCCTGTACAAATCCATAGATAAACCAGCTCAGTACCATGGAAATAGTAATATCCATCGCACTGAAGGTAATCCACATAACCGGCAGCAATGCCACGATTGCGTAGACCAGTCCGAATTCAAGCCCCCGCAAAACAGATCCTCCATGAAACAAACCCTTAAATCTTTCCCAAAACCATGACAAGGCCATACTAATAATAAAGGCATGTAAATAGAACAACAGATCCCTGCTGCCATCCGAATTGAACAGGGGATTATTATATTCGAGAAATAACTGGGGAAAGAACCGGATCGCCAGGTACAACCCTCCATAACTGATCACAAACAATACCACTCCGGCAATCAACCCCGACCACAAAATGCGTTTCATTTCTTTCTAACAAAAACTCTAAATTAATCTTTTCTTATCGGCACAGGCTTATTCTGCCGGAACCCTAAATTACGATAAAAATGATTATTCCCGCTTTTTTCCGGTGACTTTCCTTATTTATCCCCTGATTTACACTGAAAAACAACCGATTAACAGCAATTATGAAAAATAGAGTTTATTCCCTACATCAATGGAATCCATGATCTGCATCATTTTAATCCCGCTGAATAAAGCGGAACTTTATTTCAAACCGAAATATTGATGTAACCATGAAAACATTTGTACTTTCACCATCAGTCAACAAGGGAGCAAACCTGCAGGCCCTGTACCTGTCATCCAGGAACTGGCTTTCTTATATCGAATTTTTCGAAGATGAGATTAAATTCTTCAAAAAACTACTGATGAAATATTTCATCCTGGAGATTAATGACGACAGCATCAATCGTATTAATATTATTAATGCGGAGATCAAACGGCTTGAAAGAGAAAAAAACCAGGTACTGAACGATATCTTCTGCTATCAGTCAAACCTTAAGGCGACACTTGAAGACATGATGCAGCTAAGTGAACAATACCTTACCGTCCAGCATAACGACATACAGGAAAAGGTAAAAGCACTGCACCCTGTACTTGATCAGATCAAACAACGCCTGTACACCATTACCGAACTCGAAATCAGGGAGAGAAACAGGCTGAGCGAATAAGCCTTATCCCTGACCATCTTATAAAAGAAAAATTCTGTAAATAGAATATTACAAAATATCCTACCTTTGCATATTATGAACATGCCAGTTACCCTTGCTGCTGATTGTGAGTAATTTCTATACTACTCATTAGCACCACAACACTTCTATTCAAATCAAATTTATTAAAGTGCTTTTCTCCCTGCATTCCGGTTGCACAGAGCTAAAGCCGAAACAACTATTCTATATATCATTATGCAAAAATCAAACCAAGCGGCCCTGGGTTTTATTTTTCTAACCATACTCATCGACGTGATCGGGATGGGAATTATTATTCCTGTATTTCCGAAGCTTATCACAGAGATGATCCATGGCGACCTGAGTACAGCTTCGGAATATGGTGGATGGCTGATGTTTGCGTATTCATTCATGCAGTTCGTATTTGCTCCCGTTCTGGGCAACCTGAGTGACAGGTTCGGCAGAAGACCGGTACTCCTGTTCTCCCTGCTGGGATTTGGGCTGGACTATCTCTTTCTTGCCTTTGCGCCCTCTATCATATGGCTTTTTGCAGGCCGTATTATTGCAGGGATCACCGGTGCCAGCTTCACAGCAGCATCTGCTTATATCGCTGATATCAGCACACCTGAAAAAAGAGCTCAGAACTTCGGGCTTATAGGAGCAGCATTTGGTATTGGATTTATCATTGGCCCGGTACTCGGCGGTGTTTTAGGCCAGTTCGGATCCCGGATCCCATTCCTCGTAGCAGCAGGATTAAGCCTTCTGAACTTTTTATATGGTGCCTTCATTCTTCCCGAATCGCTCCCCAAAGAGAACAGAAGAAAATTCGACATGAAAAG
>JBQGEO010000142.1:0-2158 GCA_052039655.1 Pararcticibacter sp. | reverse complement strand
TCGGGGTAAGTTCCGTTGTCACATCTGCGTCTGCCAGGTAAACGCTGTAATAATATGGCTTCGATGTTTCTGCTTTATGAGAAAACCAGCTCTCGCGGTCTTCTTCTGTGAAACGGAGCTTCCCGGTTACAGGCATAATCGAAAACTGGCCATAATCGTTCATCCAGGGAGAAGGCTGATGTGTTTGCTTAAAGCCCTTGATCTTTTCACTCTTATAGGTGTACGCCCATCCATCTCCCATCTTACCCGTCTGCGGTGTCCAGAAATTCATTCCCCAGGGAACTGCCACTGCGGGATACGTGTTGCCGTTTGATAATCCGGGATGGGAATCCGTTCCCATCAGCGGGTTTACATACTCGACAGGATCAGTAACCTTATTCACCGTCTGGGCCACCAGGCCCGCCGATGATAAAATTAAGCCGATAGCAAGCGTTTTACTTTTCATTCTTTAAGCTTTATTTATGTTGGATGTGTGTTTAGCCTGTCTAAATAACCGATTTAAAGGTAACAGAGATTTATAATCTTTCCTCGCAATTAACAAATCGTTAACACGAATCTTTCAATTCCCTTGCTGGCAATCCTGCTTTTAAAAACGATTTAGCAATTAAAAGAAAAATATTCCAATTTTACAAATTAACCTTTACCTGAACTCCGTCCGGCTGATTGGAAAACTTCAGCCATAAGGTCTTTGAAGAAGTGTCCCACGAGTTTTCTGCATCCTGAATAATTTCACCCGAGGGGCCGGTCAACACTACGTTTTTAGGAGCGCCCGGCAACATCACCCGCATCACATTCGTGGTATTAAGCGGACTCTTGCAGGTAAACGAATACGCTTTTCCTTGAACCTTCTCTTCGTACACCCTGCTGGCAGATGCCAGCACCTGCGGCCTGGTCTTGTCTTTCACCCGGCCGACATTATAAAGCAAGGCCTGCTCTCCTGGCTGAACGTTCTTCTCTGATAACACAGGTAGTGCAGGGTCGTACAGGTCGATAACAGGTCCCTTGATCGCATAGGGCAGAGAATTTTCATTTTCATCCAGGACTGCAACAATATCATAAGGGCCTCTCTGCAGGTACATGCTGTTTTTAAAAACAAGCTTGCCCGCACCAGATTTCTCCGCATACAGCCTGCTTACTTCTGCCAAAAGCTTGCTGTCGCCTTTCTCCTGCATCACAAATTCCTTGGGATCCGCCCGCAAAACATATACAAGCCCCTTCCCGTAGGTGTACCGGCCTTCCCCGGGTTTCTCGTCCATGTTCATCAAACCGAACAAATGACCGGAGGGCGCCGCATACCGGTGCTCTCCGGTATTCCACCATTCCTTGATCGCCTGGTAGGGGTCATTATCCCTTCCGCAGTAAACCAGTACGCCTCCGTTCTTTACCCAGCGGGCCAGTTCAGTATGCGCATCTGCCTGCAAAGGCTTCATGTTCGAATACGACATCAGCAAAATACGTGTATTCGCCAGGGTCTCCTTGTAAGCCATATTTTCCAGATGTACTGTACTCACGGGGACACCCCTTTTTAAAAAAGGCAGAGCCAGGCCGTAGAAGTTAGAGAGCTGGGGATCTTCATATCCCTGGTGAACCGGAAACCGCTGGAACATCAGCGAATTAGCCATCAGCACGCTTATTCCGGCTGAACCGCTCACCTTATTTCCTGAAACCGGCATATCATTAAGTGTATTGATCATCACCTGCATCTGGGTGGAATAATGCTGCGGGATCCGCTCTCTTTTATCACTGTTGGCGCTTGTCCGGTACAAACCCTCATAGATCCGGTCAGGCCAGGGCATTACCTCATAGTCTGCGATCTTCGGATAAAGAAGCTGCGCGGTAAACGTAGCTTCATAATTCTTTTTATAATCTGCCCAGTCACGTGCACGATCTTCTATAGGATCGGTCAGGAAGAACATTTTACGATGAGTCGGAGCCGTCATCGATTCCATCGAACCATATTCCAGGAAAGCCGTCTCAAAAACCCGCTCCTTCTCTTTCCCGTTAAAGAAATTCGGCTCGCGCGAAGTTCCCGTCCACACCTGCGCAATATATCCGGCCACACAGTCGAGAGAAGCTAAACTGGCTTCAGGGCTGACGATCATCCACTGCGAATAATTGACCAGTGAATGCGTGGGAACATAACAGCGGACATTCATTC
>JBQGEO010000141.1:0-1689 GCA_052039655.1 Pararcticibacter sp. | reverse complement strand
GCAGCTGCACAAAACGCTGTGAATAAAGTGCCTGCGTCTGCAGTAGAAAGTGCCAAATTACTTGAGAAGCCCGCACCGGCGGTTTCAAAGGATGCAGGGACGGGTGTAAATCAGGCTCCCCCTGAATCGGCGGTTGAAAATTAATTTTCTGGTTTTTCGGAAATATACAGAGTTGTATGCATCCATGCGATGATTGACGGATCGTACAACTCTGTGATCTAAAATCTATAATTCATAGCTACAGAAGGGTACCATCCTTCTTTCGAATATGTGGCCAGGAATCTGAAAAGAGCCATTTGTGCAGGTGCAAAATACAGACCTGCCCCTGCTCCATGGTGCCAGACAGAAGAATCTTCCCCCTTTTCCCAGACTCTGCCTGTGTCGTAAAGCCCCATAATACCCAACTGCCCCGGCAGTATATAACTCATAACGTCAGTAATCTTAGCCCGGATCTCGATATTATTATAAAAAAGGTGCTGGCCTGCGAACCTGAATTGCCTGAATCCAAGCAGATTGTCTTGTCCGCCGAGGAAGAGAGACTGATAGAAAGTCGTTTTCCCGGCGGTTATGCCGCCCCCGGCACGTTCGGCCAGGACTATAGTAGATTTTCTGTTCAGCGATTTATAAAATGACACCTGGGGTAAAACCTGGATGAACGACTCCGAATAATTATTTAACCCCTTATAAGCCTGTATCCTGACATTAATTAAACTGCCCCAGGATGGAAGTACAGGGTTGTTTCTTTTATCTGCTAGTAACTGAACTGCAAAGCCGCCGTGCAATTTTCTTTTACCAATAGTAAGGCTATCGTACGAATTAATCATGGATGTATTATTGATGAACCTACCCTCATTATCAGAGCGGTCACATGAATAATATTGCAGTGAAGGGCCCACGCTGAGACTTGTACCTTTCTCATTTTTCCATCTGAGTGCAGGTTCTACGGTATATGTGTCAAACCGTGTCCGGTAATATTTTTTAAAATCTCCGCTTTTATCGAACCCCGTTTCATTACCTCTTCCGAAAAAGTTCATCGTGTTATCCGGCGCATTAACAGTAGCATTTAATGTGAAATCGGCTTTTCCAACAGCATGGGTCCAGATTCCGTTGTAGATGATCCTGAACGCTTTTGTTGAAAAAGAATGGGTCAGAAGAACGCTTTGGCTGTTTGCAAAGGGGACTGTTCTGAACCCTTCCTGCTGAGTATGTCTGAAGCCTATGCCCATCAGGAATCCGTCATCCAGATTAATGCCAACGGAAGCCAGGGGCATCGTGACATTGTATAGATTTACCGGAACAAAAGCGGTATTGAGGCTGTCACCTGACAGGTGTTTACGGATCTTGCTGCCTTCAAAATCAACTGAGGAGAGATCATCTTTTCCATAGATATCCACAGTTTTGGCCGTTTCTATGACCTTGTATTTTTTAGTACCCTTGTTTCCGATGATCCTGAATTTAACCGGGGAATGTCTGGCGTTTATAATTGTACTGTCGTTACCGTCTCCGGTATAAATTCTTATTTCTTTTGTGATGACAGGGTCGTAGCTTTTTGACATGATTGTGCCCGCAAGCTCTCCGTCTTTATTAACTTTATTCACGCTTAGCTGAATCCAGTTACCTGGGTCTTCAGTGATCGTGACTTTTTCATTTTTGTCGCTCAGGCGAATGTCCTGTATCTTATTAATGAAC
>JBQGEO010000140.1:0-1540 GCA_052039655.1 Pararcticibacter sp. | reverse complement strand
GTGCCGTCATACGCCCCATAAAGCTTGCCCCGAAAACGCGATGATAATTATCGGCACTGGCACCGGCATATTTCGCAGGGACGGGAGAATCATCTTTATAATCAAGTGGAAGCAATTCTTCCGCTTTGTTCAGATCAGAGTAAAGTTGCTGCAAACATGCGTCAAAGGTTGCTCTGGGTTGATTAAAGTCTGATGCTACGGTTTCATGCTCAAGTAGTAAAGGAACTCCAAGTAATTCACCACTTTCAGTTTTACCTCCGTGGTTCTGAAGAAGATAGAACATGAACAATGCTCTAAGGCCGTATGCCTCACCCTTCATCCTGTCGTTGAACATGGTGCTGATGAGTGGATCTATTGCCCATTTTACACTATCGGATACTGCAAAGAACTGGTTCAGATACTGAATAGCTGACCGGCTGTTTCTCCACTGATCCACCGGGTTATTCATAGCAGTCCATTGTCCTGTTGCCATCTTAAGGAAACCATTGTTCCTGTCGTTACTTACAGCGTTATCAGTAGCCACGTCATTAAATGACCATGAGTTTGTCGGAAGCCTTGTGTACCCGTTGAGCAACAGGCCCTGGGCATAGGCCGCATTATCGTAGGCGTTTTTCAGCTCAAGATTGTTTTCTATTTCCGGTTCAAACATATCCTTGCAACCGCTGAATACAAACAATGCTGATAAACAGATTAATACTATTTTTTTCATGTCTTTACATTTTATTATACCGGAACTCCCTTAAAATAATGCCTTTATTCCGAGGTTGTAAAACCTCACCTGAGGCGCAGAACCTACATTCATTTCCATGATGTCCCTCTCTTTTGCGATGGTAAGAAGATTAAAGCCATTCACATACGCTCCGAGCTCTCTTATCAATCCCTTTCCCAGAATGCGGGCGGGGAACTGATAGGATATCTGTACTTTTGCCAGATCAAACCTGTCGGTACTGTAAAGCCAGAAATCTGAATTCCGGTAGTTATTATCAGCAGTGCCGGTAGTAAGCCGCGGAAAAGTGGCAGTGCTTTTTGTTTCCTCTGTCCACCGGTTGCGAACAACCGCGGAGTATTTATCCTGGCCGTCTACCCAGAAGTAGCTATTGTTCTTCAGTGCCTTTGCACCAAAGCGCCCGGCGCCTAACGCAAATAGAGTAAGGTTCTTCCATTTTGCCGTAAGGTTAACGCCCAGCGTTAACGGAGAACCAGCCCAGCCTCCTCTTCCAAGATAAACCTCATCCCGTGTATCAACGATACCATCATTATTCTGGTCTTTATATTTAATGTCTCCGGGCTTAACTCCTCCGGATGCTAATGTCAACTGACTCGGAGAGTTGGCTATATCATCATTGTCCATAAAAAAGCCATCACTTTTCAATCCGAAAATGGCATCAACAGGTTGCCCGACACGTCGCTGGTAAGCATCTGCATAGTCGGCATCGGATGCCCTGACACTTGCTTTCGTATGGTAGTAAGTCCCGTTGAATCCAAGCGTCCATGCTATTTCTCCCAGCTTTTTATTAAAGTTTAGATTGAAATCGAATCC
>JBQGEO010000139.1:0-5244 GCA_052039655.1 Pararcticibacter sp. | reverse complement strand
TTAAGAGTCCCTCATCCGCTCCCGCTCCATAATTCAGATCCCAGTTACTGTTAGCTCTGAATTTCATTTCTCCGGCAGACACTGTTATTGTGGCCTTCCATACCCTGGCAGCGGCATCATAAGTAAGCGGTTTATCAACATCCCAGCTTCCTGTAGCATCTCCGATAACTCCCCAGGTCACTTTAAGTGACGACCATATAAGAGTGCCAATATCAGATTTCAGATAATAATATCCGGCAGCATCTATTTTAAGGTTGCCGCTGCCGCCATCTGTGCTAAGGGTGCCTGTGGTCGCACCTGCTCCATAATTGGTATGATCCCAGTCACGGGCACTTGTAAATTTAAATTCGGTAGAAGCATCGGGGAAATTAATATATCCCTCATACTCCGTATTGCTTTGCGGAGAAGACACTTTCAGGGCGGTGGCTGGACTCCAGCCCTGGTAGCTGCCTGCAACATAGAGGGACGGATATTCAGGGACATCCCGGTACGGCGTGGCTGTAATGCTCAGTACGTTTGAATAAACAGGGGCAGTATTTGAAGCAAGAGCCGATTTTAAACGAAGTTCGATATTAGCAGCAGTTCCCGGAGCGAGCTCAAGCTTTGTCAGTATTGCATTGAATGCCGATACTGTAAATGCTTTGCTTGTGCCACTGACATCGGTTATCACAGGAGAAGCAAAATTCTGTCCTTTTATATCAGCCTCAATAGAATATTTCACGATATCCGACTTATACTGATCCGCAGACCAGGTAAGCGAATAAGCATCCCATGAAAATGTAACAGCGTTTTCGGTAGCATCATCCTGACTTAGTACCAGGGTGGATACAGAAGATTTTAATGCCGGAGGATCTCCCGCACGAACCGTGATCCTTTCTTCATCCTTTTTACAGGAAGCCAGAATCAGCAATACGGCCCCCAGCAGTACTATTTTGTTATACAGAGTTTTCATACGAAATAGTTTTATCAATATTTTATAGTATTTCCGGTTAAGTTTTTCAGGTGTACCCGGGTGTTCCACCCGGATATACCTGAAAAACCAGCTTTATGTCACTCAATAGCCTGGGTTCTGGGTAAGATTGGTATTAGCAATCACATCACTGACTGGTAAAGGATAGAGGCTCTTATAAGCTTCAAGACCTCTTCCCGCTGCTATACCTCCTTTAAATGGCCATAAGTAGGAGTCGGAAGTATATTTGCCATATCTGATGAGATCCGTACGCCTGAATCCTTCCCAATACAATTCTCTCCCCCTTTCATTAAGAATGTCGTCAACAGTAAAAGCACTGAGATTTCCCGAAGCATCACCGTAAGCCCTCTGACGGAGCAGATTAAGATAGCCCAACGCAGTAGCCGTGCTTCCGGAACCACCTCTGGCGACTGCCTCTGCATAAACAAGATACATTTCAGCAAGGCGGAACAAAGGAAAATCTGTTGAACAATAAGTACCTCCAACTGATGGAGGTGTGGTGCCGGTTGACGTCAGGTTGGTAAACTTGGTAACAGCCAATCCCTGTTTAAAAATGGAAATATCAGTGATATTGGGATTATCGCCCCAGAACATAGCCCTCTTATCTTTAGTGTTCTTATAGTCGCCAAATAAGTTCGGAAGGTTCGGACGACTGCGGTTGCCGCCCCATCCCCCATTCGGGATACCAAAACCAGCCGGGCCCATGTCTCCGTTGACTGCTGCGTTGATGAGATAAGTCGTTCCACCGAAATTCTGGGTTTTAACGCCGTCATAATTGATAGAAAGGATCACTTCCGGGTTGTTCTTATCATTATCGCCTTTGAACAGGTTCGCGTAAACAGGGTGCAGTGAATAATGCCCTGAGGAAATCACCTTCCCGGCATATTGTGCAGCTTCATTATATTTATTTGTCCCGGTATAAACTCCTGCGTTCAGATACAGCCTTGCTAATAGTGCCCAGTCAGCAGCTTTTGTCACACGGCCATATTCATTAGTCTCCTTCAGCAATGGCTCGATGGCCAATAATTCAGATTCTACATATTCGAACAGTTTTGCACGGGTGATCTGTTGAGGCGATTCTTTGCCCACTTTGTTCTCCTCTGTTATAAAGGGAGGATTTCCGAAGAAATCCATCAGCACCCAGTATTGAAAAGCACGGATAAAACGCGCTTCTGCTGCAAAATATTTAATCTCCTGCGCATCGTTTCCGGTGATTCCTCTTGATGCAACTTTTGCATCGGTACTTTCCCGTAAAAATTCATTTACCACGGAGATCTGATACATACTCCGTGCATACATACCGAGGATCAATACATTCGACGGCACATAGCTGTTGTAGTCTAATCCCTGAATACCGCCGCCGGCGTCTCCTATCCAGGCGCAGGCCGCTTCATCTGTCGGCAGCTCCTGTAAGTTCCAGTATCCTCTCAGAAAATCGGCAAATCCCGGGTCCTGACCGGAAACATCACTGGTACCCGTTCCGATGTTACTGGGTGTAGCGTAACTTCCATATACTTTAGCGACGCCGCTCTGATATCCGCTGAAATCCGAATATGCTTTATCGGCTGTAATATCGTTTGTAGGCGTAAGATCCAAATCCTTCTTACAGGAACTGAAGGCCAGCAACAACACAGTTGCCATCGCCAATATTTTATAGTTATAATTGTTCATCTTATTTCCTTTCAATATTTAGAAACCAACATTCAATCCCAGCACATAGGTCCTTGGTCTTGGATAAAACTTGTAATCTATACCGTTATAATTCTCGGGATCAACACCTTTGTAATCTGAAACCACAAATACGTTCTGCACGTTCGCTGATATTGTCAGGTTCATCTTGCCATTTCTGGCGATATTTCCTGCATCGTAAGCCAGACCGAGATTATCCATTTTGAGGAATGAGGCATTCTTTACATAATAATCTGAATAATATTGATTGGCAGAGAAGCCGGTATTAAGAAAATCCTTTACCACATTGTTTACTACTCCCGACGTCGCGTCCAGGATCACTGTCCTCGAAGAAAGATTTGAGCTCACGTTGTCATAGATGTAGTTTCCAATGCTTGACCTTAGTACAGTACTAAGCGTCCATTTGTGGATTGACAGAGATGTCGAAAAACCGAGGGTGAACTTTGGAAGCGGCGACTTATAAAAGTATTTATCAGCCTCCGTAATTGTTCCGTCGCCATCCAGATCAGCATAAACTCCGCTTAAAGGTTTTCCGCTTTCGTCGTACACCTGCTTCCAGACATAATAAGAGAAAGGAGCACGGTCAAGCGCATGCGCCTGGATCTTATTGCCGGTAGAACCGGTGATATCTCCTACAGCTACCATATAGTCGGGATCATAGGAAGCAGTAAGATTGGTAACTTTCGTTTTGTTGTAGGTAAAGTTAAAGCCTACATCCCATGTAAGATCATTCTTAAGCACTGGCTTGGCATTGATAGCCAGCTCTATACCGTCCGCTTCCATGTTTCCGACATTTGTCAGCAGCTGGTTGCTGAAGTTAGATCCGATAGGAATAGGAATGACACTGAGCAGGTCCTTTGTTTTCTTTCTGTAAACATCGATACTACCATTTATGCGCCCGTTAAGGAATCCGTAATCAATACCGGCATTATAGGTGGTTGTAGTTTCCCACTTAATATCCTCGTCATAAGCAACGGGCGCATTCATGTAGTAAAACGTGTCGCCGATCTGATACATCGCCTCATTGTTACTCACCGAATAGTTAGGCAGGTAAGAGTAGTTGGCGATACCTTCCTGCTGCCCGGTCACACCGTAACTGAGCCGTAATTTTAAATCGGATAATGTACTGCTGCCTTTCAGGAAGCTTTCTTCATTCATCCTCCAGGTAAATGCCGCCGAAGGAAATACCCCCCAGCGGTTGTCTTTGCTGAACCGTGAAGAACCGTCGGTACGAACAGTTCCTGATAAAATATACCTGTTATTTAATGTATAAATTAAACGTCCGTAGTAGGATAATAACCTGTTTTGAGGAATATCGTACGGAACTTTCGGAGTACTCTTAACGGTAGTGCTGTCAGCCTCGTAACTTACAAAATTGTAATTCTTGGTCCGGTTAGCATAATAGCCATATCCCGCTGTTGCGTTAATATTGCTGTTGATGGACGAGATATCTTTCGTATAATTCAGATATGCTTCCACTACATAGTTGGATATAGTCGACTTATACCGGTTATAATTTCCCCTGGTGCTAAAGCTTATAGCGGCATCAGCCGGGATAAACGTAGACCCTTGTCCTTTCGACACATCATAACCTGCGTTTACGTTGGCATGCAGTTCGGGCAGAAAATGAAATGAATAATCCAGCTGCAGATTGCCGAAGCTGCGCATCGTGTGAGCATTGTCATCTTTCATCCTGATAGCAGAAACAGGATTGCGCGGAGCATTTGGATTTAATGTTCCGTCGGGCCTGGTCCATTCAAAGTATCCGCCATAAGGACTTTGGGGATCGGTTACAGCCTGGGTAGGATTAAACTGTATAGCACCGGAAATTGCATCCTGATTAGCAAATTGTGAAATTGCCAGCGAGTTCTTCACGTTGAAATCTACCTTCAGGTGATTGTCCAGTAAACGGGGACTCAGGCTGAGAGCTGCCGTTCCTCTTTCTAATTTGTCGGTAATAAGCGTACCATTCTGATTAAGATATCCAAAGGAAACCCGGTATGGAGTGATCTTCGATGTCCCCGATATGCTTAAATTATTGTCGGTTGAAACTGCATTACGAAAGATCTCATCCTGCCAGTTCGTATTAGCGGTGCCCAATAGTTTCTTTAAATCCTCAGAACCGTTCGCATTTACGTACTCCCTTACCTGATCCGCCGTTAAAACGTCTACTTTCTTAGCTACCGTAGAAACCGAATTCTGACTGCTGAAGTTTATTGCAGGAGCTCCGCTTTTTCCTTTCTTCGTGGTGATTAAAATCACTCCATTCGAAGCGCGGGATCCGTAAATAGCGGTCGCATTCGCATCTTTCAGTACGGTGAAAGTTTCAATATCATTCGGATTAAGTAATGCCAGCGGGTTTCCGATACCAGGTAAGGTGTTTTTTCCTGAAGCATCTTTGAAATTGGAAAAAGGTACCCCATCTACAACAATCAAAGGATCATTGCTGGCATTCAGGGAAGCTCCGCCCCTGATACGTATGGTGCTCGGACTACCCGGCTGCCCGCCGTTTGTTGTGACCTGCACGCCTGCTACTTTACCCACTATGAGCTGCTCGGGCGTTGCAATATTACCTTTTTGAAAGT
>JBQGEO010000138.1:0-4005 GCA_052039655.1 Pararcticibacter sp. | reverse complement strand
ATCCTCCTTACGCCGAAACGTCCCTCCCTTGGCTTCGTAGTTTTTAATTACCCTCGCCTGCTTTTCCGAAATACCTAATCTTACCCAATCGGATACAGCAAGATTATTCGGATTAAACTTAAAATAAACAGGGCTCCCCTTATCCTCCTTATAGCCTCTCGCCTTATCCGGTTCCCGATAATAATTCCTCTTTACATGCTTCTTCTCAGATGCCCTGAATGCAGCAATCTCCTTTTTAAATTCAGACGGATCATATACTTTTTCAGTTCCGGACAGGGAAACAACAGAAGGCGAAACCCATACTATGACCATCAGGATACAAAGGACCAGGAGGCCGTTTAGTTCCTTCTTCGTAAAACTGAAATATTCTTTAAACTGCTTAAACATTGAAGATAAGGCAAAACAATGCTAAGTTAGGAATAATGAAGAAAATCATCATTATTATCCTGATTTTAATATTGATGCTTTGTCCAAACATTAAATATCTCAACCTCTCCGTAAGCAAAACAAGATTCGCCTTCCACTTTTTTCGCCCCCTTGCAGGATGACTGCACGTAAGCTCCCGCCTTAAAATATGCATCTGTGAAATGCCCGTTAAAAGTATATTTCAACTCATCATTGTAGTAACACCGGGTTTGATCATTGGTGACTACGAATTCTACCGAAAACCGCGTACCAAGTACATAGTTGTCATCCAGGGTTACCCGGTCTCCCCCATTTACAGAAACGAGTAAACGCCTGTTTTCCAACCTGAAAAAGATCACATATTTATCAGCATCATGAATCTGTCCGATAACAATATGTTTCCTTACATCTGGGAGATGAGTCACCCTCTGGTCGATGAACAGAGTATGAGTTCCCTCAGACGACGACCATGCCGCGGGATTCTTTCCATCATTGATCATTTCCCGCAATTCTGATCGCGGAAAATTTGAACCACTGGTTGTTGCACCTCCCGTCTGGGCCCTGAAGATAACGGCATTTCCAGCTTTATTAGTATGAAAATAATCGCTGTTTGAGTATGTGTTTAGTTCCGGTTGTTTTATCTCATCAGGGTTACCCGCATGCTCCGTATTTACAGGAAGAGTCAGTTTCCAGTTTGTGAGATCCAGCACTTTTGAAGGAGGAACGACCACCTTATCCTCATTATGGTTATTATTTCCCTCCAGCTGCTTTGTTACAGCCTCCTTTTTGGAACAGGCCGTTGCTATTAAAAGTATTATGGATACGAGAATATTCATCTTCATTAAATATTAGCTTACAGGATTGTCGTTTTAATTTAATCCCCGGCCCCTTTCAGGGAGACTAGCACCGGGGGCTTTACCGGCAGCTCCCTTATTCTGCAGGTCCGATCCGGGCACCAGGTTAAAGTTCCTGTTTTCTGGATCTGTAAATCCAGGAAAAGATTGGTAAATGTTAGACCCTGAAACATTGCCGTAGAAAGACTCTATCCGGCCTGACTGGTACAGGTTACAAAAGTCTACATTCAGATCGTCGTACCGGGATTCCTGAAAATGAATAGCACGTCCGCCCTGCCCGCTGAACGCGAAAATGCAATTAGAAATACGTGCCTTCTGAACTCCCAATAGCCGTAGAACTGCCCCCTGCTCCCGGTTATCAACTTCATTAAACGTACAATGGTCGATGGTAAGAAATGGGCCAAGAGTACTTTCGTCATTTCCGCCCCGGTAAAGATTGAGGGCTGAACCAAGAATATTTGTAAAAACGCAATTCCTAATAACGGTATACTCCGAATTATAAGTCCCTTTATCGTCTTTTTCTGCTGCAAGATCAATTCCGCTTCCTGAAATATTTCTGAAGATGGAATTAACAACCAGTATGCTGTCAGCATATGTCGACTTTAAAGCCTTTATTCCGGCGAAAGAGCTTTCATTAAAATCATAAAACTCACAATCACTCACTCTCAGTTTATTATGTCTCTGCATGGAGGAAGCAGTAACAATCCCCGCTGCTGCATCTCCATAGCCCGGCATACTTCCGGCGAAAGAAAGCCCCTGAAGGGTCAGCTCCCCTCCATCCTCAATTACAATAAAACCCGGAAACTTACTTTCTGAAATATTTATCAGCAGGGGACGCTGAGTACCTCCCTCAGCCGAACGGATAGTGAGGGGTTTGTTAACATGTATTTCCTTTCTAAGTCCGTAATTGCCGGTCCCGGTAAGTTCTATGGTATCTCCTGCAAACGCTGAAGAAACGATATCAGGTAATTGTGCCGCTGAAGAAAGAGGAACCATTATCATCTTCCCCTTGTTCTCTGCTGTCGTGCGTTCAGATCTGAACCACGCAGCTCCCGTAGTCCGGCTGTTAACCCGAAACAATTTCCTGGTATCTGCCCCCTTCCCCGAAACAGGCAAAGGCAGGTCCGGTTCCTTCGCCTTTTTAATCCTGGCAGTTAATGAAACAAAACCCTTTGGCAGAGACCGTAAACTACTCTGTAAAACGCCATTACCGGCAAATAAGATCCCACCTCCTTTATTGTTATCTGCATAAAGAGAATCTTTGGCTCCAATGATCAGGTTATCTCTGAATGTCACATTCTCCGGAGCAAGGGTTCTTTCTGCGTCTTTGCCCGCTCCAAAAAGAATACTTTTACAATTGATAAACGTGTTATGGTGAATATCCACATCCTTCACCTGATAGTAACGGTTAATGAGAGAGTTTGGCACTCCGTTCATCACCGACAGACCAGAGCGGAACTCTTCACCTTTCAAGTCTTTAAAAACGTTATTGAACACTTTGTGTCCCGGATTAACGATTCTCACACCTCCCGTAAACGGTTGATTGTTTCCGAGGAACAGATTACCCTCCACAATATTGTTGCTTCCGTGGCGCAGAACAAGTCCTCCTTCGCATTCGAAAAAAGTATTGAAGCTTACGTGGTTTTCGCCTGACTTGACCGATACAATTTCAACTTCCCCGTTACACCGCTCAAAATAGTTATGAACGATTCGCGTACGGGACGGGGTCATAGAATATTTTGAAACGCCTACCCGAATGGTTTCTCCCCCGTTCGAGCCCAGGCGCTGGCGCCCTTTGAAATAATTACTGTCAATACTATGGTTATTCTGCTGGCTTCTTTCATCATTCAGTTCGACAATAAGCGTCGGCCCAAGATTCAGTTTATCAACAAACGTACAATGATCCACCCGGTTATTCTTTCCCCAAAGCGTCACCCAATTATCGTTTTTAAAACGTTCCGGCTGGCTATAATTATCAATTACTATCCCAGTGATCCTGCAATGATCAGCCAGAAGGTCCTTGTTCGTCCTGAATGTAATAACATCCCCCTCGCGGGCTGTTCCGCGGGTAAAATGCAGATCTTTTACAACGAGATATTCTCCGGACAACGAAAGCGTTGAACTTCCTGTAAGTCTCACTCCGCCGGGTGTCTGAGGCTGAACCACTACCGGTTTACCTGGTATTCCCCGTCCATGCAATACAATTCTGGCATCCTTCCACTCTCCATTGGCCATAGTGATGATATCGCCCGGCTTTGCTCCGGCTACTGCCTTTCTCAGAGAAGCTGCGTCATTTACCGGAGGTTGTTTCGCTGAAGTGCTTACGCCGATAGCCAGGCAAAGAGCAACTAAGTAAACTTTCATTTTACTGATTTCTAAGGAGAGGTTGCTCCGTAAAAGCACCTCTCCTGTTAATAATTATTTATAATACCTGTCACTGCTTCTGCACGATGATATCAAATTTAATCGCAGACAAACCTGGGGTACCCGTATTAATATTGACCTCCTTCACTTTTACCAGGCAATTTTTACTTGTGCCATTCGCCTGAGGAATCCGGAACCAGATAAGATTGGCAGAGTTTAAATTAAAAATGTTCGCTGCCGGATTTACTGCGGGATCATACTTTGTTGAGCTGCTGCCCGGAACCGCAATTGTCCCAAAAAAGCTGTCATCCAGGTTATCAACGTTACCTGAATTATATGCCTGATAAATATTATCCGCTGCTGTATTACCGGCAGATGTCGG
>JBQGEO010000137.1:0-3225 GCA_052039655.1 Pararcticibacter sp. | reverse complement strand
TATGAAACAGAAATATATCAACTCTATTTAAATCACGATCATCAGACATGAAAAAAACCAAAAAACTATGGCTGGCATTTGCCATTGTAGTAGGACTGTCGTTCGCTACACTTGGTTATTACGGGATAAGGATCTACCAGGAAGCCCCGCCGCTGCCTGAAAGAGTAATTTCCGGGGACCAGTTACTCTTTACCGGGGAAGACATTAAAGACGGTCAGAATGTATGGCAAAGCATAGGCGGCCAGGAAGTAGGATCAATCTGGGGGCATGGAGCTTATGTGGCCCCTGACTGGACAGCAGACTGGATACACCGGGAAGCAGAATTTATACTTGACCTGAAAGCGCAGCGGAAATACGGTACTCCGTACAGCAGGATTACCGATGAAG
Source organism: Pararcticibacter sp. (assembly GCA_052039655.1). Taxonomy (GTDB): domain Bacteria; phylum Bacteroidota; class Bacteroidia; order Sphingobacteriales; family Sphingobacteriaceae; genus Arcticibacter. The sequence continues at coordinate 2,838 of JBQGEO010000137.1, read as the reverse complement.
AGAAAGCGGGCTTGCAGAACACCCTGCAAAAGGAAACAAGGGAAAATACGTTCAATAAGACAGACAAGAGCCTGACAGTTTCATCAGACCGTGCGGCAGCTTATAAACAATTAGAAAAATATTATGCCTCTCTTTTCTCTGACGATCCGGCTTTTGACAAATTACGGGAGGCTTATGCCATACCTAAAAACGCCATCAAAGATCCGGAGAGGCTACAAAAGATAAGCGCCTTCTTCTTCTGGGCCAGCTGGGCATGTACGACCAACCGCCCCGGCGAAAATGTATCTTATACCCATAACTGGCCGGCCGAACCTTTAGTGGGAAATATAGCAACAGGAGACCTGATGTTATGGACCGGGTTCAGCGTTATCATGCTCCTGCTGGGCATCGGCATTCTGATTTTTTATAACGCTCAGAATAAGGAAGAAGAAGTGTCAGACGATATTCCTGCTGAGGATCCGCTTCTGGAAGTAAAATCAACACCCTCCATGAGGGCCACCCTTAAATATTTCTGGATTGTCACAGCGCTGATCCTGGTCCAGGTGATTATGGGCGTAATCACGGCTCACTTCGGCGTAGAAGGAAGTGCCTTTTACGGCATTCCTCTCGACCAGGTACTTCCATACTCCCTGAGCCGGACCTGGCACGTACAGATCGCCATCTTCTGGATTGCAACATCCTGGCTGGCCACCGGCCTCTACATCGCTCCTGCAGTTTCAGGATACGAGCCTAAATATCAGAAAGCAGGCGTGAATTTCCTTTTTATAGCCCTGCTGATCATTGTTGCAGGCTCTATGGCTGGGCAATGGTTCGCGATCATGCAAAAGCTGTGTTATGTAGAGAATTTCTGGTTTGGCCACCAGGGTTATGAATATGTAGACCTGGGCAGGTTCTGGCAGATCTTCCTGCTGATCGGGCTGTTCCTGTGGCTCTGGTTAATGGTACGGGCGCTCATGCCGGCCTTGAAGCAGAAAACATCCAGCAGAAATCTTCTTATGATGTTCATTATCTCCTCTGTTGCCATCGCCATGTTTTATGGAGCCGGACTGATGTGGGGAAGAAGAACGAATCTTGCAATCGCCGAGTACTGGAGATGGTGGGTCGTGCATCTTTGGGTAGAAGGATTCTTCGAGGTATTCGCTACAGTTGTCGCAGCCTTCCTGTTCACCAGAATGAAACTTCTCAATGAAAAAACAGCAACCCTGAATGTTTTATTCTCAACGATCATCTTCCTTTCGGGAGGCATTATCGGAACATTCCACCACCTGTACTTTTCAGGCACCCCAACTGCAGTTCTAGCATTGGGAGCAACATTCAGTGCCCTTGAAGTGGTCCCTTTGGTAATCATCGGGATCGAAGCTTACCATAACTACAGCATCAGTAAACTTAAACCCTGGGTTCAGGCATATAAGTGGCCTATCTATTGTCTCGTAGCTGTAGCATTCTGGAATTTCCTCGGTGCGGGTATTTTCGGGTTCATCATTAATCCTCCGATAGCACTTTATTACATGCAGGGGCTCAATACCACTCCTGTACACGGACATACTGCACTTTTTGGGGTATATGGTATTCTTGGTATCGGCCTGATGCTCTTTGTTCTCAAAGGCTTGTACAGGCAAAATGTATGGAAAGACCAGCTTATTGGGTTTTCCTTCTGGTCTATCAATATCGGTCTGCTGCTAATGGTGCTGATCAGTGTATTGCCTATCGGTCTGCTTCAGACTGTCGCAAGCGTTAATCACGGCATGTGGTATGCGCGTTCTGCCGAATTCATGCAGCAGCCGCTAATGAATACGCTCAGATGGCTGAGAGTGATAGGTGATACTATTTTCGCATTTGGCACCATCGGCCTCGCTTTATTTGTCATAGGTCTGAAGACAGGCTGGAGTTATCATAAAGGAGATTTCGATCTCCCAAAGCCGGAAAAAAATTAAATAAATCAGGTTGAGAAGCTGTGGATGGGAACTATCTTTAGTTCCCATCCGGCTTTATGGAAGAGATACTAATCGGGGTCTGTAACCACTCCCGCTGCTATTTCGCATGCGAAGGTACTTTCACTTCCCGGCCGACGACCACATTGCTGAACACAATGTTTTCCGTATTGGAAAGACTTATTCCCGTAGCTGCCGAATCAATGGTCACATTTGAAAAATAAATATCCTTCACTTTCCTGGAAGGATATCCCTGGATAACGATACCGGCATTCGTTGCTTTCCGGCACTTTACACCATCCACGAAAACATTGCTGATATCTGTGGCAAATCCTTTTCCTTCCCCATGGTAATATGAGGTAATAAAAAAGCAATCCTCTACCTCAGCAAATGACACATTTTTTATATACACATCACGGATAAAACCACCGCGATCAGGATTCGATTTCAGATAAATACCCCTCTTGCAATAACCACCGTACGTGCAGTTCTCCACAAAGACATTCTGCACTCCGGCCGACATTTCACTGCCAATCACTACTCCGTGAAGGCCTTTAAAGCGGCAGTTCCGGATGATAATGTTCTCAGAAGGCATCGCAATGCTTCTTCCTTCATTATCACGACCTGCTTTTATCGCGACATTGTCATCGCCATTGTTAAAATCAATATCCTCAATCAGGATATTCTTTGAATATTCGGGATCAAAGCCGTCATTATTCCTGTTAAAAGCATCGAACTTCACCTTCCGCGCGATAATATTTTCTGACTTCAGGAGATGCACACACCAGAACGGGGAATTCTTTATCGTGATGCCTTCAATCAGGATATTCTTACATTCAAAAAACTGGATCAGCTGCGGACGCAAAAAGTGCCCTTTTCCAAAGATCCGGTCCTTAACCGGTGTATT
>JBQGEO010000136.1:0-2206 GCA_052039655.1 Pararcticibacter sp. | reverse complement strand
TCGATCATTCCGACATTCATAGCCATGTATTTCCTGGGCTTTTCCCTCAACCTGATGACTTTGATGGCTATGTCGCTGGTGGTAGGGATTCTTGTGGATGATTCCATTGTGGTGCTGGAAAATATATACAGGCATCTGGAGATGGGGTCTGAACGAAGGAAGGCGGCTCTCGAGGGGCGTAATGAAATTGGCTTCACTGCTATGGCAATTACCCTGGTGGATGTAGTGGTATTTATGCCTCTTGCATTTTCAGGTGGCATCATTGGCGCCATTCTGAAGGAATTTTCACTGGTAGTAGTGGTCTCTACACTTATGAGTTTATTCGTATCATTTACGGTGACGCCGATGCTGGCCAGCAGGTTTGGCCGCCTTGAACACCTGGACAAAGGTTCTCTTTGGGGAAGATTAAACCTTGGTTTTGAGCACCTGATCGACTTGTTGAAGGATGGCTACGGAAGTTTACTGGCAACGGTACTTCACCGGAAACGGTGGCTTCTGTCGGGGGTGATCCTGCTGATTGCAGGGGCTTTGATGCTGATTGTAAATGGATTTATCGGCGCATCTTTCATTCCTTCGGGTGATCAGGGAGAAGTGATAATCAGCCTCGAACTGGAACCATCTGCCTCTATTTACCAGACAAATATGGTTACTCAGGAGGCCGAAAAAGCAATTATGGCCCGGCCGGAAGTCGATAAGGTTTTTTCGGGCATTGGGTTTGTTTCGGGAAGCGTTACAGGTTCGGCGAACAACAGCAACCGTGCGGAGCTGACAGTAAGTCTGAAGGATGCCAAAGAAAGAACTCTGACAGCAGAAGAATTTGGCATCAATATGCAGCGTCATCTAAGCGCACTTATTCCCGGAGTGAAAGTAACTTCATCACCAACATCTATTTCAGGAGGCGGTAATCAAGCCCCGATCCAGATTGCTGTAAAGGGCGTGGATTTGAAGCAGGTAAGGAGTGTGGCCGAACAGTACATGAAAATGGTAGCTACAGTGCCGGGAACGGAGTTTGTTCAGCTTTCTGTAAAAGACCGGAAACCACAGGTGGAGGTGAAGCTGAATCGTCAGAAGATGACTTTACTGGGAATAAATGCAGGGCAGGTTGGCGCTGCCCTGCAAAATGCGTTCAGCGGAAATGATAAGAGCAAGTTCAGGGAATCTGGTAATGAATATGATATTCTGATAGGCCTGGACAGATTTGACCGCTCGGATATTACGGATGTGGGGAGTCTTCCATTTCTTAATGGCGATGGGAAAACTGTGTTACTCAGTCAGTTTGCGGATATTTCTGAGGGGCAGGGAGAAAGTGTCATGGAGAGAAGTGATCGCCTGGCCAGTATAACAGTACAGGCAAATGTGACAGGCCGCCCTTCAGGAACTGTCGGCAGAGACATTCAGGAGAAAGCGGCAAAAATAAGATTACCGCCGGGTATTTCTGTTGAGTACCTTGGTGATGTAAAGAACCAGGGAGATGCTTTTTCGAGCCTGGGACTGGCTCTGGTGACAGCGATACTGCTGGTGTATCTCATCATGGTGGCTCTCTATGAGAGTCTGGTCTACCCGTTTGTCGTGTTGTTCTCCATTCCGGTGGCATTAATAGGCGCTTTGCTTGCACTAGCCCTCACCATGGAAACCCTGAATATCTTCTCAATCATAGGGATGATTATGCTTTTGGGTTTGGTAGCAAAAAATGCAATTTTGATAGTAGATTTTACGAACCAGCTAAAAGAGGAGGGGCATCCGGTAAAAGACGCGCTGATCGGTGCAGGGAAAGAGCGGCTTCGTCCGATCCTGATGACGACCCTGGCAATGATACTTGGTATGCTTCCGATCGCGCTGGCCAGCGGGGCGGGTGCAGAAGTAAAGAACGGTATGGCTTGGGTGATTATCGGGGGGCTCACCAGTTCCATGATCCTGACCCTGTTTGTTGTGCCGGCTATGTATCTGATCATTGAGAACTGGAAAACACGCTTAAGCTCCAGGCAGGAGGCTCCTGGCCGGCTTAAGACTATATAGTTACTTGGTTAACCTCAGCCGGATCGTAAAGAGTCCTGCATACGGGCTTTTTACTCCGGCCTTCCATTGAATTTAAATGAAGTATGAAATTATCGTCTTGTCTTTTTATTTTATTGCTAGTAGGGAGTTTTGCCTGGGGACAGTCCTCGAAGGAGGATGCTCAGAAGCACTTCATCGATTCGGTAAAGAA
>JBQGEO010000135.1:0-2411 GCA_052039655.1 Pararcticibacter sp. | reverse complement strand
CGGAGGTATGAGAGAACAGCTGTCTGATCGTGATCATACCCTTATGATTCCGGGTAAAAAGAGGCAGGAATTTTCCGACGCTGTCATCCAGGGAGAGTTTCTTCTGATCCACAAGCTTCATGATCACTGCCCCGGAGAGCCATTTTGAAGCAGAAGCTATGACACGGGGAGTATTAACACTCAGGTTCACTTCTTTCCTGTAGATAACCTGGCCATCGCGGGAAACCAAGACAGCCACCTGATTCTGATAGACATCCAGGTTCTGGTCAATAAACTTGTCGACAGCAGAAAAATCATACCTGCTGTTCTTATACGGATTATCATCTGCCTTTTTGCAGCTTCCCGTTAAAAAGGGAAGGAGAAGAATTAAAATAGTTCTCATACATGCGGATTTAGTTTTGACCACCTGACTTCCTCCTGCTCTTCAAATCATCCTTCATCTCCGCCTGGAACTTTTTATATTCCTTGTACTGGTTCTCATCGAGGATCTCTTTCATCTGCGAGTCTCTTTTTGAGCGAAGGGCCGAAAACTTCCGGTACTTTGCCATTTTTGAATCTCCTGCTGATCTTAAAGCAGAAAGCCCGTCAGCGAACTCCGCATTAACGGCATCCACCTTCTTTTTCTGTTCCTCAGATAAATTTAGTTTCGCTTTAAATTCCCCGTATTTGGCAAGGGCTTCCTGCCGCTGTTCATCTGTCATTTTTGTTTGAGCCCTGAGGCTGACTGCCGATGTGACCAACAGGCAGAGAATAAGTGTAAGCTTTTTCATTTCTCTTTATCATTAATATTCAGACACAAAGAAAGAGCAGACGTTTAAGCTATTGATCTTTAATGACAGGGAAGCTGTAATTTTTTTGGATGAAACCGCCTTTTCGGACAGCGAACGGGCCGCCGGAAACCCGGGGCTGCCGTGATAAATCCTCCGGTAAGCGGCAAACCGCATAAGAGGAGACCGTTGATTACATCAAATTTATTTACTATCTTCAGATCGTTCCCTCATCAAAAACAAACATACTTTCATGAAGCACGTTTTTTTCGCAGTCGTTCTATTCACAGCATTCGCATCCTGCAATAACAAAGCACCCAAATCAATGGAAACATCTGAAAACGTATCCCTGATCAAAAAATACTTTGATCTTTTCAACAAGCATCAATGGAAAGAAATGGCCGGACTGTACAGTGAAACGGCAGATTTTAAGGATCCCTCACTCGGGCCGGGCATTGTTAAACAAACAAGGGAACAGGTAATTGGCAAGTACTCGGAACTTAGCACCACGTTCCCTGATGTAAAAGATGAAATAGTACAGATCTATCCTTCAGGCGAAAAGCATGTTATTGTCGAATTTATTTCAACAGGTACCGCTCCGGATCATTCAAGGTTCGAGCTTCCCATTTGTACAATTTTCACTATAGAAAACGGTAAGATAACCGGCGACTTCACTTATTACGACAACTTTGAAGAACCGGCAGAATAACCAACCGGCAGCGTTACTTTTTCTCCTTCACGGCTTTCACCATTTGCACGGTGATCATCTTTTTTGATGAATTGCCCCACGAGTTCAGGATGTAGTTCATTACATCCGCCACTTCATCGTCGGCAAGGCCGGGGGGAGGCATCATGTTGTCGTACTCCTGGCCATTTACTATGATCTTTCCCTTCTGGCCGAATTTTACAACACCGATGGCTCTCACAGGATCTTTCAGCAGGAAATCAGATTTAGCGAGAGGAGGAAAAGCAGGGGGAGACCCTTCTCCTTTTCCCTGATGGCAGGTGATACAAGTCTCCATGTAAAGAGCTTTTCCACGGGTGATACTTTTTGTCAGTTCACTTTGCTGAACGGCAGAATGTGATGAATCAGCGAAAAAGAACAAACCCGAAAACAATATCAGGGCAAAAGACACTATTAGTTTCATAAATAAACGCGCTTTAAACAACAAGGTGAACACTCACGACTTTGGACTGATCTTTACAATCTTACCGGAGTCTTCCAGCACTACATAAATATTCCCATCGAGGCCCTGACGGATATCTCTTACTCTGCCGATCTTATCAAATATGATCTCTCTTTTTACCACCTTATTATTTTTCACAGTAAGATGCTGGAGATGATTGAACTTCAAAGAGCCGACAAGGAGATCGCCATTCCAGTCTCCGAATTTATCACTGCTGATGAAAGCCATCCCGCAGGGGGCAATTGAAGGCCGCCAATAAATAACCGGCTGCTCAAGTCCGGCGCGGGCAGTATCTTTCGAAATGATGCTGTTGTCATAATCAATCCCATACGTGATCAGCGGCCATCCGTAATTCTTACCCGGTTCAATAATATTCAGCTCATCGCCCCCCTGGGGACCATGTTCATGTTCCCATATTACGCCGGTGCCGGGGTTGATCACCAAACCCTGCGGATTA
>JBQGEO010000134.1:0-2563 GCA_052039655.1 Pararcticibacter sp. | reverse complement strand
CCTGATCTAGGAAGAACCAGAGATAACTGGTACCCTGCCGTCCCTCCTCTCTGCAGGTGCAGAACCGGCCTCACTCCTGCTGACTATTTTGGAAAAACTCTGATTAAGGCACTTCCGCCGGATATAAAAATCGGAGTAATAAATGTTTCAGTGGGAGGTTGTAAAATTGAACTTTTCGACAAAGATAACTATCAGAGTTACGTATCAACTTCGCCTGACTGGCTAAAAAACATGGTCAGAGAATACGACGGCGACCCATATAAGCGACTGGTAGAAACAGCGAAAACCGCCATGAAAGATGGGGTGATAAAGGGAATTCTTTTACACCAGGGGGAATCAAATACGGGAGATGCCGACTGGCCTCAGAAAGTTAAAACCGTGTATGACAACCTAATAAAAGACCTGAACATCTCTCCGGTGCCGCTGCTTGCAGGAGAAATGGTGGGAGCTGACCAGGGCGGCAAGTGCGCCAGTATGAACTCTATCATAGCGAAACTTCCTTTAACTCTGCCCGATTCGTATGTTATCTCTTCGGCTGGCTGCGAAGCAGCTCCGGATAATCTTCATTTCAATGCTGCCGGCTACAGAGAACTGGGTAAGAGATATGCAGAAAAGATGCTTTCTCTAATCAAACCGCAGGCGGCAGCAAAAAAAGCAAACTAAAGGCAGTTATACATTCTTTGGATACATGAAAAAAACACTCACTTTCTTTTACCTGGCACTGGCAACACTCTTACTCCCGCCGGGCCTCTTTGCGCAGAGCGCTTCCAACCCCGTAATCTTTGCTGATGTACCGGATATGGCGATGATACGGGTTGGAGACACTTATTACATGAGCAGTACCACCATGCACATGAATCCCGGGGTGCCGATAATGAGTTCAAAAGATCTTGTGAACTGGAAACTCATCAGTTACGCTTACGAAACCCTGGAGGATGCTGATGATCTCAACCTCTCGAATGGAAAAAGTGCTTATGGAAAGGGATCGTGGGCCAGCAGCCTGCGTTATCACCAGGGGATGTATTACGTGTCCACATTTGCAGGCAACACCGGTAAGACATATATCTATACCACAAAAGATATTGAAAAAGGGCCATGGAAGGCACATTCGTTTAAACCGTCTTTACATGACCATTCGCTCTTTTTCGATGATGACGGCAAAATTTATATGGTTTACGGCAGCGGAAAGATCATGATGGCTGAGCTGAGTGAAGACCTTTCGGGGATCAAAGCGGGATCGACCCCACAGGTAATCATCGACGATGCAGGAAGCCCAACCGGGCCTAATACCGGCCTGCCTGCAGAAGGTTCACAGCTGTTTAAAATTGACGGAAAATATTATCTGTTTAACATAAACTGGCCTCGTGGAGGAATGCGCACAGTGATCGTACACCGGGCGGATAAGATTACCGGTCCATATGAAGGCCGGGTGGCGCTTCAGGATAGAGGTGTCGCCCAGGGTGGGCTGATCAGTACACCGCAGGGGCAGTGGTATTCCTACCTGTTCCGCGATTTCGGGGCAGTGGGCCGTATCCCTTACCTGGTTCCGGTTACATGGCAGGATGGCTGGCCGGTACTCGGAGTCGAAAATAAGGCCCCTGATAAACTTAACCTTCCCGCAAGCCACGGATATGTCCCCGGGATTGTTGCATCTGATGAATTTACGCGTAAACGGAAAGAGCAATCGCTTCCCCTTGTATGGCAATGGAATCATAACCCGGATAACAAGTTTTGGTCTTTGACACAACGCCCGGGCTTTTTCCGCATTACAACAGGGAGAACAGACACCTCTCTTCTGCATGCACGTAATACGCTGACACAACGAACTTTCGGACCGGAATGTTCAGGAATCACTGCAATTGACGTATCCGGGATGAAAGATGGCGATTACGCAGGCCTCATGCTTCTACAGGCAAAATATGGATGGATTGGTGTAAAAGCCGATGCAAACGGAGAGCGGAATATTGTAATGATAAACGCCGATTCCGGTAAACCTGTTGAAGCACAGCGTATCCCCCTGAAACAGAAAACAGTTTATCTTAAGGCAGAATGAGACTTTAAAGACAGTGCGGACAGAGGCTATTTTTACTATAGCCTTGATGGACAAACATGGATTGCAGCAGGAACTCCTTTGAAGATGGCCTACACCATCCCTCAATTTATAGGTTATCGTTTCGGGCTGTTCAACTATGCAACCAAATCAACCGGCGGCTATGTGGATTTCGATTTCTTCAGGATCAGCAATAAGCTAAGTGTAGAAAAATAAAAAAGTCAGTTCGCCGGACCAGCCGGCGGACTGACAACCCAATCTAACCCAAAAATTTGTAATTTATAAAAAGTAAACCCTATTAAATGCAGGTGACTTTAAGTTGATTCGCATCTGCATCGAATCAAATCTCACTTGAATAAGACCTGCGCGAAGTTATAGAGATTATTTCGCCATACCGGCCAGGTGTGCCCTCCGGGGTATTCAGAGTAGGTATATTTCAGCTTCAGATCATCAAATTTTGACATCATAGCTTTGCAGTTATTGTAAGCAATGTCTTCCTTGCCCCCCATTGCG
>JBQGEO010000133.1:0-2569 GCA_052039655.1 Pararcticibacter sp. | reverse complement strand
AGTTTGCGATCAGCTGCTTTCTCATCAGGCTTTTTAGCTGGGGGTATTCCCAGGAGGGAAAAAGGAAATAGCTCGCGATAAAAGCAATGAAGGAGCCAATAAAGGTATCCAGGATCCTCTCTTTTGCCAGGCTGATATCGCCGAAGCCAATAAAGCTGAACATCAGGAGTATGTAAGGTGTCATAAACAGAACACTTACCACATAATTTAACCTCTGGAAGCTGTAGGCACCCAGCATAAAGATTAGCAGGAAAATAAGACGGATCGTATGGTCGTGGACATAATATACAATCAGGGCACCGGCAATACCTCCAATTAATGTTCCAATCAGTCGTTCGTAATTCCTTCTTTTAGTGAGGCTGAACCCGGGTTTCAGCAATACCAGGATTGTTAATAATATCCAATAACTATGGTGTCCGAGAGGCAGCATTTTTGAAACCAGGTAACCGGTTACTGCCACTATAGCCACACGGAGGGAGTGCCGGAAGATTCCTGATTTAAAACTGATATTCTCAATGAACTGTTTCGGATCGAGTATCTGGCTTGAGACAAATCTCCCGAGATCTTTTTCATTACTGATCCTGACAGTATCCAGTTTATTATGACTGAAATAACTGTATATGGTGTTTATCCTGTTTACAATATTGCGGACATTGATCAGGATCTTTTTGAGCACAAAGTTATTCTCGACCTGATCAATGCTTGTTTTAAGATGCTCCAGCTGGGGCTGGAAATCCTGCCTTAATCTTGGCCGTTCATTCGCGTTTATATCGTACCCCAGATCTTCCAGCTGCCGCGCAATATTTACCAGCACTTTATGGAACTCCTTAAGTATTCCTGTATGGCCATAAGAGCTCCTGATAGCCCTGTAGTCGTAATGAGTGGCCATGGTTTGCTCAAAGAGATCGATGACATCGAGAAACACTAAGATCAGGAGCCTGGCTGTATTGGTCGGGTCTTTAGTGAGGAGGCGGTTTTTAAAGAGAATTTCCCTGACACTATCCTGCTGCTGGTGTACAATGATCTGCTGGTCGATCAGTTTTTTGTAAGTTTTATCAAAATCGGAATCTGTGTCATAGAAATCGGCTTTAAGCTGAAGATATTCAGAGATCTTCTCAATACATTCTCCCAAAGTATGCTGCGCAATGCGGTACGGCCTGAACTGAGATACCGCCAGGCTTAAAGCCATATACCAGATCCCACCGGCCAGAAGGAACCCGGTATATTCCAGAAGTGTGCCTGTGGTGAAGTCCCGGTCGATATTCACGATCATGACTATCAGGACACCAGTGCCGATGGCGGCGGCCCTGTTACCATAGATATTGAACATCGAAAAGAAAAAACAGAAGAGAAATATTTCGATCACAAGCAGGACCGGGTAGTCGTTGATAAAGCCCGTCAGCAGCGAGACTACAACCATAAAAAGGATGCTGAACAGCATGCCGTTTCGTTTATGGACAACCGGCCCCGGGTTGTCCGGTATGCTGGTAGTAATCGCTCCCATAGACACTGCAATACCTGTTTCCAGATGTCCGAGTTGTGAGAGTAACAGCGGTGGAAGCAGGACTCCGGCCGAGATCCTGAGACCGTCAGAAAAATATTGACTAAAAATGAAATTTTTGATCTCGCGTGTTTGTTTCATGTACTATTGTCAATAACAGCGAATATAGTGGATAGTTGTGCATTTGTCTATAGATTCAATCAGGATAACAAGTAAAATAATTTCTGTAAATGAAACAAAGGCAGGATCTGAAAGTTGTGTCTAAAAGGAATGATTGTCTTATTGTATTCTTAAATTTTCTAAGTCCGTTGATAGGGTTCATGAGAAGATTCCTGGTCATTGCAGTAGGTATGAATGCCTTAGGTTTTTATCTTAATAGAATATAGATTTAATTATTACTTTTACTGCAAATCGATTAGCAATGCATTCAAAAACCTTCACTATTTTACAGAAGAAAAAGAATCAAATTTTAGAGTTGTGGTTGAACAACCAGTTGGCGGATGAAGGTTTAAGAGAAGACCTGATCAGCAATCAGGATCTCCGGGCATCGTCGGAGGAACTTGTTGATGTTCTGGTTTCATCTGCTTCGGATGAAAATCTTGAAAATCCTGAGTCTTCAGATTTCGATCCTGTTTTAGAAATTCTGGCAGGTGTTTCTATGACGCGGGCAAGGCAGGGATTTAGTCCCCGTGAAACAGGTTTGTTTGTACTTGGACTTAAGGAAGCTTTATTAACGGTGCTGCAGGAAGAGCTGGTTGATTCGCCCGCCGAGTTGTATGCCGAGAGTCTGAAAATAAGCAGATTGTTAGACAGCTTCTCTATTGTTACGTTTGAAACGTTTATCAAGGGGAGGGAAGAGGTCATCCTGCGGCAGACAGATGAAATCGCAGAAATTTCAACTCCTGTTATCCGGGTTTGGGATGGAATTCTTGCATTGCCTATAATTGGCACACTGGACAGTGCCCGTACACAGGTAGTAATGGAGAACCTCCTTCAGGAAATTGTGGAAACAGGCAGCAGTATCGCCATTCTTGATATATCAGGGGTGCCGGCCGTCGATTCGCTTGT